>NZ_JBAKFX010000031.1:0-40401 GCF_037577855.1 Dethiothermospora halolimnae
TTAGACATTATACTTCTTTTCAAAATTAGTTAACATCTTATCTCATATTTATACGACGCTAGTCGCTTTTAAAAATTTTCGGATGAAAGTTTTGGTTTGAATAAATCTTCATGCGATTCCCGTGATTCAAAACTTATCATACTGACTGGTCTATAGGATATTTATTTCATTTTAGAGGTAGAAAAGTTGCTTTATTCGGGGATGTTGGGATACCACACAATAGGGCAAAGGAATCAATGATTAGAAGTATAAAAAAAGCTGACGTTGCAATTATCGATGGGGTTCATATTCCTGCCAAAGAATCAGCCATTATTGCTAGAAAGGCCAATGTAAAAAAACTTTATCTTATGCCTATACTTCTTAATAAAACAGAAGAAGAAGTACTAAAAGAGGTATCAACAATTTTTAATAATACATTTGTTCCAAATGACTATGAGGAGTTTATTGTGAAGTGATTAAGGAAGAAACCGGTTACTAGTTATAGATATGGACTTAATATTTAGATAATTTAAATAGAAGGAGAAATAATATGTTTTTGATTCAGATGGCAGGATTTCCTGGAGCGGGGAAGTCTACTTTAGCTAAAGAAATTTCAAAATTTTTTGACTTAGTGATTGTCGATAGGAATATTAGATATATAAAAATGTAAATATTGGACAAGCATAGGGACAGTTCATTATAAAGTATTATATATAGATAATAAAATTTCAAGAAATATTAATAGAGGTGATTATATATGCCAAAGTTTAAATCAAAAGAAATTATAATATCGATGGATATGGCGGGGTGCCCCAATAGGTGTAAGCACTGTTGGCTTGGACATGCTCCAAATAGGAAAGTGGATAAAAAGTTATTAAAAGAAGTAGTAGATACATTTAAAAACTGGGTTAAAGCAGGGGATACTGAACCATACTTTGACAAAGTAAATGTTAACTCATGGTATAGAGAACCGGACTTCTCTGATGACTATAAAGAACTTTATGAGTTAGAAAAAGAACTAGGAGATAAAGTAGTGAGATTTGAGCTCCTTAGTATATGGAGAGCAGCCAGAGACCTAGATTATGTTAAATGGGCAAAGGAAATAGGAACTAAAAAATGTCAAATAACCTTTTTTGGTATGGAAGAAAACACTGATTATTTTACTGGTAGAAAATGGGCTTTTAAAGATAATTTAATTGCTACAGAAAGATTACTGGACGCAGGAATTGTACCAAGATGGCAAGTGTTTTTAAATGATAAAAGTAAATATGACTTAAATGAACTGGTAAAATTAGTTTCAGAACTTAACTTAGAAGAAAGGGTAGCTAAATTGGGAGGTGAGTTTGAAATATTCACCCATATACCTAGCACCGATGGAAAATCCTTTGAGCTAGAGGATATAAGACCTAAGAAGGGAATAGACAAATTTATACCTGAATATATAAAAGAAAAATCAAAAAAACATTTTAGAGTAGAAGATTTTTCTGATATATTAGGCAAACCAGAAAAGGAATTGTTAACTGAACTTCTTAAAAGGGATGAACCATATAATAATTATCCTCCTTTAGCTTTTATGATAACACCAGACTTAGATGTTTACTCAAATATAGGGGAACCGATGGCTTGGTGGTGTCTCGGAAATATAGAAAAAGATGGCATTGATAAAGTCATGAATAGGTTTATCAATAATGAAGTTATAGGATTGAATGCTAATTTCGAAGTTTCCGTTTCACACTTAGCTAAAGAATATGGTAGAAGAGAAAGTGATTATTTATATACAGAAGATGATTTAATAATCAGGTGGTTAAGACTTTGGGGAGAAGATAGAAAGGATGAAATAATTGGTTAAATTAGCATGTAATTATTTAGTAGAAGCTGTAGAGTTATTAAATGAGGAGAAAATAAAATTTGATTATTTTAAATATCCTAGCTTAGGTAGTGATGATAGTTTTAGATCTTTTAAAGCATTTAGTGAAAAGATAAAACATATTAAAACTATTAAACCGGTGTTATATCATGGATTTTACCCCTATAAAGTAAGTATATGTAATCAGAGATTTCAAGAGAACTTTGACATTGAATCCTTCCGTAAATTGTGTAATATTTCAGAAACACCGGGGATATCATTCCATCTAAATGGAGCAGATTTAAATGACTCAAAAGATATGGTTATAACAAGTGCTATAGAAAATATCCTTTTTATTAAAAAACACTTTAAAGATATGGAGTTTATAACCTTTGAAAATGCTATGGGGAACCTTAATGAACATGAACTTAACCCAGAGGTAATATCTGAGATAATTAATAAGTCAGATTCAAAGTTTTTATATGATGTAAGTCATGCCTATTGGAGCTCTAAGAAACGAGGTGAGACATTTGACGATTATGTATCAAAATTACCTTTAGATAGAGTATACGAAGTTCATATAAATGGATGGCAGGAGTCTGATGGAGATATTCAGTCCCACATGAAGATACAAGATGAATTATATCCCCATCTTAAAGATATAGTGTCTAGATATCCAGTTGAGATTGTAACACTGGAATATGGGAGACATTATGATAGAATTAACTGTGGATGTCCAGTAGTAAATATTAATAAAGTTAACTTAGAGGCTAAGAAAGAAGTTAGGGAACAGTTGTTGAGATTAAAGGAAATAATAGGATAAAACTAAAAGGGTAGGGAAAATTAAATAGTTGAATAACAGGGACAGTTCATTACAAATGTTTGAACTAAGTAAGAATAAAATACGTTAGCTGAAGATTGTCTAGTTTAATATTTAATTTTAATAAAATCTATAAAAAGGGAGACAAGAGAATTATGAAATGTAATATAGGAAATACGGTAATTAATTATGAGGTTAAAGGTTCAGGAAAACCTATTTTATTGTTTAGTGGATTTGCAACTGATATGAATACAATGAAAAATTGTATGGAGCCGATTTTTAGTAAAAAAAGTGGTTGGAAGAGAATATATGTAGATCATCCAGGGGTGGGGGACACTTTAGTAGGTATTGATATTAAAGGACCTAAAGATTTCTTTAATACTATACTTGAGTTTGTTGAAGCAGTGATTGGAAAGAAGGAAAGGTTTGTGTTAGCTGGTTATTCATTTGGAGGTTATATTTCAAGGTATATATTAAATCATAAATTTAATATGGTTGATGGATTACTGTTAATAAACCCATTAATATTTCCAGGAATTGAAAACTGTGATATAGATACCAATGTTAAAGAAATAAAAAATGCTGATAAAGGGACTCAAGAAAAAATAGAGAAAAGAACAGCTATAGACATAGATAAGTCAATGGCTAAAACAAACTTTGAGTTTCTTAATATGTTAAAGGATACTGGACATGAATTTATTATAGAAATAGATAACTTTAATAAATCCTTTGAAAAACCAACCTTAATCTTAACAGGTAGGCAGGATAATGCGGTAGGATATAGAGATGCTTTTAAAATCATAGACAAATATCCTAGAGCAAGTTATTGTGTATTAGATAAAAGTGGACATACGATTCAAATTGAACAAGAAGAGCTTTTTAATAAATTGGTTGAAGAATGGTTATATAGAGTAGAGGAAAATGCAAATTGTTAAAAATATCAAGAGAAAGGGTGATAATATGAAAACAGTATCTAAAGAATTGTTTACTCAATTAGGAAACTACATGAATAAAAAATCTAGGTCTTTAGAAAAGGCATTATTTAACTATTACTTTAATAATTCTAATGGCGAAGATATATTAGATGCATTAGAAAAATTTCAAAATACAGACGGAGGATTTGGACAGGGGATTGAGCCTGATTTTAAATTAAAGGAATCATCCCCTATGGCAACATCAATCGGGCTAAGATATTTAAATTTAGTAGATAATAATGATAGATGTGAAAAGATGATAGCTAAAGCTATTAGATATCTTGAGAATACTTTTAATGATGATAAGAATGGATGGTATAGTGTTCCAAGCAGTGTAAATGATTATCCCCATGCACCCTGGTGGGAATATAAAAAGGATATAAACATGACAGTTATTGACTACTCTTGGGGTAATCCTACAGCTGAATTAGTAGGATATCTATATAAGTACAGGAGGTATTTAAAACATATAGATATTTATAAGCTAGTGGACTATGCAATAGAAAAATTAAATGAAAGGAAGGAATTTAAATCTGAACATGAAATATTTTGTTATATAAAAATGTATAATATAATAGACCAAGAGTTTTCAAGGAAGATGAAAGATACCTTAAAAATAGCTGTAAAGCAACTAGTTAACACAGATAAATGTCAATGGACAGATTATGTTCCCACTCCAGTAAGATTTATAGAGTTTAAATCTAAAGACTACTTTGGAATTGATAATAAATCTATAGATGATAATTTAGATTATTTAATAGATTTATTTGAGCAGCAAGGAAAGATACTACCTACTTGGGAGTGGGGAGTTTATTTAGAACAATGGGAAATATCAAGAGAAGAATGGACTGGAATTTTGACTTTTAGGGCTTTGGTATCCTTATTAAAGTTTAATAGGATAGAGATATAACATAAAACAGCAAAATATAAATTATTAAATGGACTAAGTAAGGAGACATTAAATCTTGAAGATTCAGCATCTTGTTATAATCATATTAATAAAACTTTATTTGTTGGAGATAACATAGACGATCCCATACCAAGTTATATTTGTTGGACTGAATTGAAGAAATATAAACAGACACTAGAGGGATATATTAAATTTGTCCCAGAGTTTGTAGTACAAAGTCATGGAGATGTCATGGAGAATAAAATAATAAAAAAGAATATAGATTATATTTCCAAACTTATAGAAAATGAAGAAATGGAATTTGAAGACAAAGAAGTATTAAAGAAACATTTAGGAAATGTAGAATATTTAGATTATATGAAAACAGAGTGTACTTAACTTCGATCTACTACAAATGTTATTATAATAACATTTGTAGTAGATCGTTTTCTATAGAAAACATAAAATGGAAACCTTTATAGAGGGGATTTAGGAAAAATGAAGAATATATATTAAGAGGACGTATTAAAGTTAATATCTGCTTTCTATAAGGGATATTTGTTTTTAAATAAGAGAGAAGCAATAAGTCATAAAATATTTGTAGACCTGATATATTTAGTAAATAAAATATTAATAGAATATTATGAAAAGCAAAAGAGAAGCTTAAGAGGGAGAGATATTATTGAATACTATAGATTCAATTTATAAGAGAAGGAGCATAAGGAGTTTCAAGTCTGATGTAGTTGATAAAAATATCCTAATTGATCTTATAAAGGCTGGAATGGCAGCACCAACTGCGTGTAATAATCAGCCATGGGAGTTTATAGCTATAAATGAACCTAATGTAATGAAAGAGTTAAGGGAAAATTTAATGTTTGCTAGATATAATGCCACAGCAGCTATAGTAGTATGTGGAAATATGAAACTTGCAAGAGGAGGATATAGACTTCATTGGGAACAAGATTGTAGTGCTGCCATGGAGAATATTTTGTTGGCTGCCACTTCTATTGGTCTAGGATCATTGTGAATCGGCGTGCATCCAGTAGAGAATTTTACAAGTTCAGTTAGAAAAGTGCTTGATATACCTGAATATGTGGTTCCCCTTGGAATAGCTTATATCGGTTATCCTGCTGAAGAAAAAGAGCCTAGGACACTATTTAATGAGAAAAGAGTATATTTTCAACAATATGATAAAACTAGAAAACATAGGTCAAGACCTAAGAATCTAAAGAAAAGCTGATTTACCAGGAGGAAATATGATTAGAGAATTAGAAAAGAATGAAATAGAAGATATAATGAACATTTGGGAAAAATCTACAATAGAAGCCCACAAATTTATTTCTGAGGATTACTGGATAAGAAATCATGCAGTTGTAAAAGAAAAATATATACCCCAGTCAAAGACATTTATATATGAAAAAAATAAAGAAATAAAAGCATTTATTAGTGTTATTAATAAAGGATTTATAGGTGCATTATTTGTTGATGTAGGTTGTCAAGGACAAGGGATAGGGACTAAGTTAATAAATTTTACTAAGGGAATTTATAATGAATTAAGTTTAGCAGTATATAAAGAAAATAAGAAGTCAGTAAAGTTTTACAAAAAAGTAGGCTTTACAATTGAAAAAGAGCAAATTAATGAGGACACCGGAGAAAAAGAACTTATTATGACTTGGTCTATTAATTGAAACTCAACTAAATGGTTTGAGGTTTTTATATAAAGGAGGAAATAAATATGGAATTCTGGGATGTATTCAACAAAAAAGGGAATAAAACAGGGAAAATGGTTAAAAGGGGTGAGTCATTGGAAAAAGGAGAGTATCATTTAGTTATATTTGCATGGATAAAAAATAGGGATGGAAAATTTTTAATATCGAAACGTAACCCTAATAAAGCCGGAGGGAACACATGGGAGACAGTAGGTGGATCAGCCATATCAGGAGAAGATAGTATCGATGCTGTGTTGCGGGAAGTAAAAGAAGAATTGGGAATAAATCTAAATGCTAAAGATGGTATCCATTTAAAAAGGCTTAGATATGACACTGAAGCACCATGGCTTAGTGATATATGGTCTTTTAATTATGATATAGATATTTCTGATGTTCACTTTCAACAAGAAGAAGTATGTGATGTAAAGTGGGCAACGAAAGAGGAAGTATTAAACTTAATTGCTAAAGGGGAATTTTTCAAAGGAGATATGCATTTAAAGAATATATTTGAAAATAATTTGATTTAGTTAAATAAAGAATGATTATACGAGGTAATGACATTGTGGGACAAGCTAGGGACAGTTTATTATAATAAATTAAAATTTTATATATTTAATTTTTGTGAAAATTCACTTTTATAGGTTTTATCTATCAACAAAGTATTTAAAGGGGCAAATCACTTTCTAATAATACTCATTTATAATGAACTGTCCCTAGCTTGTCCTATTGAGGGTATAAACATCTTAGCTTCAATATGAAGTTTGGAAAATTACTTACATGTAGTCATCTGTAAGGTTAATATAACTATGAATGATAGAAATAAAACTAGGGCCATGAAACAGGGAGGGATAGCAGAATATGAAAAATCAATTAGAGATGTATGATGAAGTAAATAATATTATCAAATTATTATTAAAAAAGATTAAAAAAGTTCTGCAACATGAGTTTGTAGGTATGTATATTCATGGCTCCATTGCCATGGGAGATTTTAATATTGACACTAGTGACATTGATTTTTTTGTGATAACAGAAGATATAATTTCAAGACAAAGGTTTGTTGATTTAGAAAAAATGCATAAGGATATTATAAGTAACTGTTGTGAGTGGGCTAATAGATTAGAGGGGTCTTATGTTCCAAAAAAGAATTTACTAAGTAAAAGTCCTCCATATATATCACGTCCCTATTTTAATAATGGCAAATTAATATTAGCACCCCATGGATATGAGTGGATTCTTGAACTATATACTATTAGAGAATATGGAGTTATTATAGATGGACCAAACCCTAAAAGTTTAATTGATACTATATCATCAAAAGACTTGCAACGAAGTAGTTTAAAAATATTAAACAACTGGTGGAAACCAATGTTAGCAGATTCTTCATACTTGGAGAATGGAGAATATCAAGTTTATGCTATTTTGACAATGTGTAGAATAATGTATATGTTTACTTATGGAAATATAGTTTCAAAGAAAGAAGCTGCAAAGTGGGTTCAAAAAGAAGGGAATAGTAGATGGGAAGGTTTAATTGAGCAAGCATTTTTATGGAAAAGAGGATATGATTTTAATAAAACAAACGAAACAAAGGATTTCATTAGATACATTATTGAATTTACAAAGGATAGTTTTAGATGAAAGAATGTAATAATAAAAAAATAAGGTAAGGGTTAAGTGGGAAAGGGTCTATATAATAATGTTTTTAATTTTTAAAGACTTTACTTTTAAAGAATCCTATTTACTAATAAAGTATTTAACAGGGGTAGTTTAATCTTTAGTCATATCGACTTTTTATAATGAACTGTCCCTAGCTTGTCCTTAAAAGATTATTAAATTAACAAACTTTTATTTATGAGGAGAATTATATGATAAAAGCAATAATATTTGATTTAGATGGGACACTTATGGATGATGAGAAGACAGAAAAATTAGCTATGACTAGATGGATAAAAAAATATATAGCAATATTTAATTTATCGACAGATCAAATAATAGATCTATGGCATAAAAAATCTAAAATATACTGGGAAAAATATTGGTCCAAAGAATTAACATTAAAAGAGCAAAAACTGTTAAGGGTACAAGTTTTTTTTAAAGAAATGGGACAAAATGTTTCAAAAAAAGTTGCTTACGAAAGATACAAAGATTTGGGTGAATTATATCCTTTGAGTTATACATTATATAATGATGTTATTGACTGTTTGGAAAAGCTAAAAAAATATAAACTAGGTTTAGTAACTAATGGAACTTCACAAATCCAAAGAGAAAAAATTAAAAATCTAAAAATTAAAAATTTCTTTTCATCTATAGTAATTTCAGAAGAGGTAGGAGTATCAAAACCAGATTCTAAGATTTTCGATACCTGCTTAAAAGAATTAGGGGTTAGCAGTGATGAGGCTATTTTTATTGGAGATAGATTGGAAAAGGATATAAGGGGTTGTGAAAGTACAGGCATTAGAGGAGTATTAATTAACAGAGATGGTAGTATGGACAAATGTAAACTAGGAGAAGTAGAAGTAGTAGATTCTCTTTATAGTTTTTTGCGGTTTCTCAAGAAGAAAGATAAATAATAGTCAAAGATGATAAGGAAAATAGTAATAAATTTTATAATATGGATTAAAAAAATAAAATAGATTGTATTATAAATTAAAGAAAGGCTATAGGAGGTGTTTAGTAATAATTGGTTTAAAAAGGGGTACAGTAAAACTATTACCATATGATAGCCAATGGAAAAAAGAATATGATAATGAAAAAGAACTATTGAACTTCACTATAGGAAAATATATTTTAGATATTCAGCATATAGGAAGTACATCCATAGAAGGACTTTGGGCGAAACCTATAATTGATATAGCTGTAGGGGTTGAATCTCTAGATTTAGTAACTGAAATCAAAAGTCTATTAGAAGATATAGGATATGAATACAGAGGTAATGCAGGAGTTGAAGGTAGAGTATTTTTTACAAAAGGCAAGGAAGAATTAAGGACACATTATTTACATATAATAGTTTTTAACGGATATATATGGAGAAATCAAATAAACTTTAGAGATTATCTTCGTGTACATAAAGAATATATAGACGAATATAGTAATCTAAAAGAGAAGTTAGAAGCAAAGTTTTCAGAGGACAGGGGTTCCTATACAAAGAAGAAGAGTGAATTTATTAATATGATATTAAAGAAGGCAACAAATGTGGACAAGCTCAGGGACAGTTCATTATAAATAATTATTTATAATGAACTGTCCCTGTGGGAGAAGGGAAGTGATAAAATGAGACAAGCAATTGATGGAATCACAGATTTTATTTTTATGGAAGATAAATTACGGACTTCGGATATAATTTTGATTCCCGGTGGAAGTCGCAGGGAATTGATGGAACAGGCTGCAAAGTTATATCATGAAGGTCTAGCTAAATACATATTACCCTCTGGTAGCTATAATAAAAAAATACCGAAATATAAATCGGAGTGGCAATTTCTATATGATGTAGGAATCGAATTAGGGGTATCAGATGAAGCCATATTAAAAGAGGATAAAGCAACTCACACATTTGAAAATGCAAAATGTTCATATGATGTTATTAAACAAAAGGGGATTAAAGTAGATAGAGTGATTTTAGTGTGTAAATCATTTCATGCTAGACGGGCATATCTAACATATAAGACAGCATTTCCTTCATCAATAGAAATTCTTGTTTCACCTATTATAGATGAAAGGGATATTAGAAAGGATAATTGGTTTTTGGACCCAGATAAAACTCATAGGGTTATGGGGGAAGTTATTAAGATAGGAAAATACTTTGAGAAACATATACCTAATTTAGTAAAATAACAAGTACTTAAATAAAAAAACATAATAAAATTGAGGAGGTAAGTACATGGATGTTACATATATCGTTGAAAGAATTAATGAGCTTTTTAATATAACAAATAAGGAAATCTACTCTAATGAATCTGGGATTACATACAATGGAGATAAAAAAGTTGAAAAATTAGGATACTGTGTTAACCTAACCCTTGAAACTATAGAGGAAGCAAGAGCTAATGGAGTTGATATGATGGTGACACACCATGATGCATGGGATGAAATATATGGACTAAAAGAGGCATGCATAGAAAAACTCGCAGAGTATGGTATAAGTCACTACTATAATCATTTGCCACTTGATGACTGTAATTTCGGAACAAATGATAGTTTATTAAAAAAACTGAATTTAAAAAATGTCACAAGAACCCACCAATGGGAAGGGTTATATTTTGGTAGAGTGGCAGAATATGATGAAGAAATTGAATTTAATAAATTAGTAAAAAATGTTGAAAATCTACTTGAAGAACCAGTTAAATCTTGGCGATTTAATAAGGAAAAGATTAAGCGGGTGGGATTAGTTTGCGGTAATGGAGGGCCAACGGCATGCCTTAAAGAAGCAGTTGAAAACAAGTGTGATGTATATATTACAGGGGAATGTGATTTGTATACAATTCAATATGCTCAGTTTAAAGGGATAAATCTTATCATTGGTAGTCATACTTTTACAGAATTCTTTGGAATTCAAAGTTTAGCATTGAAGTTGCATGAGAATGAAAAAGAACTTGAAGTAGTTAGACTTAATGAAGAGCATTATGAAGTAAATATAAAATAAGTCGGTGTAGGGCGTATTACAATATACATAGTAAGGAGAATGGTAAAATGGATTTTTATAGGGGCACAAAAAAACACTCAAGATATTTTAGATATAAGGAAAGTTTTATACATAATACTGGCTTAGTAGCAAGTGACAAAGAAAAAATCATAGGAGTATTTGAATATAATATAAAAAATATAGAAGAAGGGGAAATTATAAACTTTCATATGTTTAAACCCTACGATGAAACTATAGCTCTTAAAGGTTTTATTAATGAAATGCTATATTGGAATCCATATTTAAAGAAGATTAGATATAAAAAAGAGGGTAACTTTCTCACAAGTGAAGTTTTAACCTATTTTGGGTTTAAAGAAGATATTGTATGGACACTAAATACTAATAGTAATATTGAGGTTTTTAAAATTGGTATAGACAAAATAACTCCTGGGCAATTAACTGTTAGTAAAGATAAACTTAGCAGAGTAAATAAATGGATAAATAAATCAGAGGATATTGTGATTACCTGTATGAAAATAGGAGATAAATTAGTAGCCATAGATGGACATACCAGGTTAGTTGCAGCATATAATAAAGGATTTCAATATGTTTATGCTTTTTTAGATTTAGAAAATGATAATATGGATCTATATAAAACATGCGTCAAGTGGTGTGAAGAAGAAAACATTTTAACTATTGAAGACTTGGCTAACAAAGTAGTGACACCTAAAGAGCACCAAATATTATGGATTAATAGATGTCAAGAATATTTAAAAAATAATAAGTAATACCACATAACTATAGATTAGGGGTGGGTTAGGTGGATAAGTTGTATGATATGGTACAAGGATACTTTAAACGCTTCCCCAATGGGGTAGAACCTTTTCAAATGGTTACAAGGTTATTAGAGGAATGTGGAGAGGTAGCTAGTGAAGTTAACCACTTTGAAGGCAGTGGATTGAAACATCAAAAACATGGAGAGCCAAACAAAGAGGCTTTGGCTAGTGAAATAAAACAAGCTATTGTTGCATTAATGCAAATAGCTGTATATTATTCTCTTGAGGAAGAATTAGATAAGTCAATAGATGATTCATTGAGAAGAATGAGGAATGAAGGGTTAATTGATTAATTTATCAAAAACGGAGGAGATAATAATGATATATTTACTAGGCGGTGGACAGGGATTTAATAATAAAATAGGAGAAGATTTTAAAATAACTTTAAAGGACAAAAAAAGTATAATTTTCATACCTACTACACCGGAAGATAAAGAGAAATCTAATAAATATAAAAAAATAAACTTAGACTGGTTTAAAGATCTGGATATAAATTTTGAAGAATCATATATGATAAATTCAGATGATACATCTAAAGAAGTAGAAGAGAAGATACAAAATAAAGATGTTATTTTCTTAATGGGAGGAGACCCCATTGGACAACTTAAACTAATGAAGGATAAAGAACTTAAAAGTTACTTAAAGAATAGCAATGCAGTGATAATAGGAATAAGTGCTGGAGCCTTATCTATTTGTGATAAATGTATAATAACAAAGGATAAAGATTATCCAGAAAATATTGTACTAGAGGGATTGAACTTGACAAATGGAATCAATGTAGAAGTTCATTATGATGATAGTCATGACGAAGACATTTATGAAATAATGTCTGATAATTCTATCAGTGAAGTCTATGGAATCCCTGAGGATTCTGCAATAAAAATAGATGGAAATAATCTTCAATTTCTAGGCGAAGAAAAGTTTTATATATTTAAAGGTAGAGTAAAAAAAGAAATTAAGTATTAACAAAGAATATATAGGTTAGGAGGAGCACAAATGAAAAAGATTATTATTGATTTTGAAATTTCAGGATGTCTAAATAATTGCTATCATTGTCATTGTAATGGAGGAATTAAAGAAAGGAAGTTTATGAATCAAGATAAAGTTATGGATATAGCTTCTAAATTTAGGGACAAGCTAGATGTTGAGGTATCAGTTAGATTAGTTCAAGAACAAACCTATTATCCAGATTTCTTTGACTTAGTTACAAAATTAGAAGACAATGGATTTTTGAAAAAGGGTAATGAAAAGCTTCTTGTAACAAACTGTTGAGGATTAGCTAATAGAGATGGTTTCGTAAGTAAAGTAAAAGAGCATTTCAATGTTGTAAAACCAACACTATTTGGTCTTTCCAAAACCCATGATATCCACGCTGGAAGAAAAGGAAGTTTTGACGAGATTATTAAAGGAACAAAGCTTTGTTTGAAAGAAGGAATAGACATTGTATGGCAGATTATGGTTACCCAGAAGAATTCCACAGAAATTGATGAGTTATATAAGTTAGGTAGGGACTTAGAGGTCGAAAAAATATTTATAACAGCAGAACACTATTATGTTGGTAGAGTACAAAGTTTCAATAAAATGAATGAGTTTTTCCCAAGGATATCTAACTTAAAGGATGTAAAAAAAGAAGTATACCAATTAGAAAATGGGGTTATTAAACCAGAAAAAGAGTATATAGAGGATTTAGAAAAGAATATTAATTATAAAATAAGCAATGTAAATTTTAATGAAATATATATTGATAAAGACTTTAATGTTTATCCTATATTTCATCTTTCATCGGAGTTTTTATTGGGAAATGCAATTGATTCCTTTGATAAAGTAAGGGATAGAATTTTACATAATAAAGACCTTCCATCTAAAATGATAGAAAAGAATAGTTTGAACTTTATTGATTTGATAAGAAAATATGCAGATAAAGACTCAAATGAATTACATACACCCCAATCACTTTTTGATAAATTAAGTACAATAGAGTTACAGGGTTAACGAAAAGGAGAGATACTATGGATAAAAAAGTAAAAAGGCTAGAGAAAGATATTAAACTAGAATATAATATACAACTTAAGTATCAGACACCGGAAGTGTTTTTTAAATATTATTCTATTTACTACGGCAAAAAATACAGTAATTACTATTTTAGAAAATCTTCGGAGGAATTATTAGAAAAAGTTAAATATATAGACTCCGGTTATTTTATTTTAAAAGGTGAAAAAATTATAGGGGGAGTTTTAATTAAGCCTAATTTTATTAGTGATTTATTTATAGTTCCTCCTTATGATGATTATGGAGAAATATTAGAGAAGGTACTGAAATTGTTAAAAACAATATCAAATAAAAATGAAGATATATTAGTTCAAGAGGTTGTGGAAGAGTTAGTACCATTATATGAAAGTAAAGGGTGTAAAATTGGACAACAGGGTTTCTGGATGATTAGACCTACAGAGGAGATAGAGTATACTGTACCAGATAATTATATAGTTAATCCTATAGTTGAAGAAGATAAAGGGGAGATTGCCTCAGTAATAGTAGAAGCATATAAAGCTAACCCAAGTTTTAGATCCGTTGGAACAAAAAAAGATTATATTGGAGGTATTGAAAGCTTTATTAAAAATCATAAAAACAATAAAGTGCTTGATGATAGTTCAAAAGTAGTTATTAATAGAGATACAAAGGAGATTGTAGGAGTATGTTCCCATATGGAGTTTGAAGGTTTTCCGTTGATTACTCAATTAGCTGTGAAGCCTGGTCATCAAGGTAAAGGTATAGGATCTTATCTACTTAAGAATTCTATTAATCATACAAAGAAAAAATATTTAGCTATAAGGCTATATGTATACAAAGATAATCCAGCTATGAAACTGTATAGAAGTATGGGCTTTCTAAACGATGGCACATTAAATGATATGTTACTAGTATAGATTAGTAAGTAATGTTAAATCAAGAATATTTAAAAACGGGGGAGAGTTTAGTGGTAATTATATATATAAGTAGCTTATTATGTACCATCATATTTATGAGATGTTTTATAAGTTTTTTAAATAATAAAAAAGAAATTAGAAGTGACGAAAAAATTGATAGTATAAAAAAACCTTGTATAAAAGAATTACATAAGAATAAGCTTGGTACACCAACTATGGGTGGAGTAGTAATGAATAGTGTACTATTAATCATGTCTATAGTTTATTATTTATTAAATCGGGAGATTTTATGGGTTAATATCTTTATTTTACTATTTGGTATGATGGGGTTTGTTGATGATTACATAAAGGTAAGAAAAGTCAGAGACGGAGTAACCCCAAAGGAAAAATTAATAGGTTTAACTATTATAAGTACAGCCTTTATACTATTTTTAATGTATACAAACAACATAAATACAGATATTTTAATTCCTTTCATTGAAGGAACTGCCAAATTAAACACAATAGTTTATTCAATATTTATGATCATACTATTAGTGGGAACAACCAATAGCATAAATATAACAGATGGATTGGATGGATTAGTATTAGGTATATCTATAATAGTGTTAACCTTTATAGCTATCATTGCGTGGCAAACTAACAATGCTGAGATATTGTACAGTGCATTAGTAATACAATCTACTTGTATAGGTTCATTAATATTTAATAAATATCCAGCTAAAATATTTATGGGGGATACAGGAGCGTTATTTTTAGGAGGAGCTATTTCTATATTTATGATAAAGTTAAGAATTCCATTATGGATACTTATAGTACTTATACCATGTCTATGGAATACTTTGACAGTTATAATACAACTTACATCTTTGAAATTTTCAGGAAAGAAAGTATTTAAGATAGCACCCTATCATCATCACTTAGAAAAATGTGGATGGAAAGAAACCAAGATAGTATATAGTTTTTGGCTAAGTACGGCTGTAATGTGTGCTGTTGGATATATTGCACTATAGATTTTCTTGTTAAAGTTTAGTCATGTTTTAAGAGGATAATAATAAATAATGGGAATATAAGGAGGAAATATAATGAAATTTTTAAGTCCATTGATAGTTGTTTCAGATATTGAAAGGTCAAAGGAGTTCTATTATGATGTACTTGGTTTAGAAGTCGTTGATGATTTTGGTGCAAATGTAGTCTTAACAGGGGGTATGGCATTACAAACAAAGGATACTTGGCTAACTTTTATCCATAAAAAGGATAGTGAAATTAATTTTGGTGGAAATGTTTCAGAACTATATTTTGAAGAAGATGATTTCGATAGTTTTATTGAAAAGATTAGTAGTATTAAAGGGATTAACTATGTACATCCCACATTGGAACACTCTTGGGGACAACGGGTTGTTCGTTTCTATGATCCCGATAGGCATATTATTGAAGTGGGAGAAAATATAAATATGGTTGTAAGACGATTCATAAATAGTGGATTATCAATTAAGGAAACTGCTGCTAGAATGGATGTAGCCATTGATTATGTAAAATCTTGCTTAGAGTAGATTATGAATAGGACTTAATTTTTAAGCTTTGGAACATAAAAAAGCAAAAGAAAGGTAGGAAAAACAAATGATAGATGTGGGAATAATAGGAGCAACAGGATATGCCGGTGAAGAATTAATAAGACTTCTTCAGAATCATAGAGAAGTTAGAGTTAAAAAAATAATATCTAAATCCTATGAAGACAAGAAATTTAGTTATGTTTATAGAAATTTTGCAGGTATTCAGGAAAAGGTTTGCGAAAAATTAGATTGGAAAACTGTTGCCGACGATATTGATATATTATTTTCAGCTCTTCCCTATGGAGTATTAATGGAAAATCTAACAAAAAACATGATGGACAAACTAAAGATAATAGATATAGGGGTGGATTATAGATTTATGGATAAAGAAAACTATAGGAAATATTACGGCAGAGAGCATAAATCAATAGAAATATCAGAGAAATTTGTATATGGACTTAGTGAGTGGAATAAAGAGAAAATACAAACAGCTAAATATGTGGCCAACCCAGGATGCTATGCCACTGCTATACAACTGGGAATATTACCATTAATAAAAGAAAACATAATAAAACCGGATTTAATAGTAGATGGAAAATGTGGGTTATCAGGGGGAGGTAGAACCTTAACAATTGGAACCCATTATGTAGAATGTAATGAGTCAATGAAAGCATATAGAATAAACAATCACCCCCATACCCAAGAGGTTAAAAAGGGTATAGAATATTTTCTAGATAATAAGATAAACTTAACCTTCACCCCCCACTTGATACCAATGCAAAGGGGAATGTTAGTAACTGGGTATACACAATTAAAGGAAAAAATCAAGGATAAAGAAGTAAGGGAAGTATATCATAGGTACTATGGTAATAAAGAGTTCATACAAATATTGGATAAAGGAATTTACGTTGAAACTAAGTGGGTTAAAGGTTCAAATATGTGTCATATAAACTTTGAAATTGATGAAGAAACTAATAAGCTTATTGTAATAGTTGCAATAGATAATTTAATGAAAGGGGCATCGGGACAAGCTATACAAAACATGAATATTATGAGTGGATATAAAGAAAACATGGGATTAGGTTATGTGCCTATATGTATATAAATAGATTAAGATATAGGCTAAAATTTAATTTGTACAGAGAGGAGAAGTATGATGTGTTCAAATACGAAACATTCGATAAAGTTAATAGAGCCTAGTATGGACTATGAAGATAATTTCAAAGAATTGGTATCAGAATATAAGAAAGTAGGAGAAAAAAGGTATTTTGAAAAGTATAAAAAAGCATTAGAAGACTTCCCACAATTCATATCTGAGCTAGAAAAACAGTCTAAAGGATTACATGATGAAGATGTAGGGGCTAAAACTACTACATATTGGTTAACTGATGAAGATGAAATACTGGGAGTAATAAGAATAAGACATGTTCTAAATAGCCAATATTTTAGGACATATGTTGGACATATAGGGTGTGACATTTCTCCAAAACATAGAAACAAAGGTTACGGTGATAAGATATTAAATGAAGGGTTACATAAAGCAAAAGAAATAGGGTTAAATAAAATATTAATTACATGTGTATCTAATAATATAGGATCAATTAAAGTGATAGAAAAAAATGGAGGTATATTTGAGTCAGAGGTGTATAATAAAAAAATTGATAAAATCATGAGAAGATACTGGGTAGAAATATAATGTTAATTATAAAATATGGTTTAAAAATAGAAGCAAAGAAAAGGGGGTTCTGTAAACAATATAGAAAAAATCAGTTGAAATAGATTTGGAGGATTATAATTATGAGAAAGAGAGGAATATTAGGAAAAGTTTTAATTATTTTTTTTCGTATTAATTATGGCTACAGTATATGTAAATAAAACCAAAATACATGAACCTCAAATAGGAAAATATATTATAACAAATGCTGAAATAAAAAATTCCGTTTGGGTTTTACTTAAAAAAGATAATAAATTTGAATTTAAACGGGGATTTAATACATCCTATGTGCCTTCTGGAAACTATTTAGTTGAAAATAATATATTAAAATTAATTGTTAATAAAAATGAAATATACAAATTTAAAATTGATGGAGATAAGTTAATTTTTGAAGGCAGTAATGTTGATAGCAATTTAGTTGAAATCGGAACTATTTTTAAATTATATAACAGGAAATGATTTTCTATACTCTTTAAAAAGTTAGTATATACATTGTATAAAGAGTATAAATATTGTAAATGGAAAGGAAAAAATATTTTGTGGACTAAAACAAAAAAACGATTAGAAAATTTTATATGTGATTCACTAAAGGGTAGGGTTGAATTTCATTGCTCAAATTATAGGATACATGATGGAATAGGTAGAACCTATATAACAGTAGATGGCATAGAAGTGTATAATATGTGTACCTTAAAAAGAGATTACTATAGTAATCCTAAAAAGGGGTTAATATCTCAAGTTGAATTTATGAAGAGTGTAGAAAAATATTTTTTAAGTCCAATAGATAAATGTCTAGAAAGTAAGGATACTGCAATGAAGATTTTAGTTGTTTTAGATAAGAGAATAGGTAAAAGAAGACTTAAAAAAATGAAGGGAAAAATTAATAATGAAACAGATATAATAAAATATTTTTATAAGTTAAGGTGTGATGCAGAAGGATTGGATTAATACTATTAGCTGCCATGGTTTATGGGCCAGAAAAAGTGATAATTGTTGTAGGGAAAAATAAAGTTTGTGATACATTAGAAGCAGCAATAAAAAGGGCAAGAAACATTGCAGCACCATTAAATGCTAAAAGAGCAGGATATAACCCACCATGCATAAAGATGAAAAAATGTATAGATTGTAAAAGTGAAGAAAGGGTTTGTTTTAACCTAAATATTATAGAAGGTCAATATGATGCCAATAGAATGAAACTTTTTATAGTAAATGAAGATATAGGTTATTAAATGCATTGTAATTATATATTAAACATAAGGAGGTTAGTTATGCCAAATTTCATATGGTCTAAAAAGTTACAAGGTATCTTAAATCTTGACTTAAGTAGAGAAATAAGATTTAGGGATGATAAGAAAGATTTATTTATTAAAACTTTAGGGTTAAAACCTGAAATGACAATAGTTGATATTGGCTGTGGTCCAGGAGCAATAACAAGGAAACTTGCCATATGGTTAGGTGAAGGGACAAAAGTAATCGGGGTAGATAGGGATACTAACTTTATAGAATATGCTAAAGAAAAAGCGAAAAAATTAGATATTAAAAATATAAAATATATAGAAGGAGATGCATTGTCCTTACCATTGGAACATAATTCTGTTGATGCTTGTATTTCCCACACTGTTATAGAACATATACCAAATAAAGAGTTTTTATTAGAGCAAAAAAGGATATGTAAAGATGGTGGTATAGTTTCTGTTATGTATTGTAGACCAGATAAATATATAAAGGCGAAATCACCACACACACCTAAAATAACTAAAAGAGAATATGAATTATGGGAAAAATTAAATAAAGATTCAGAAGATATTGATAAAAAATACAAGGTTGGGGAGTATTGGCCAAAGGAATACGAACTTCCAAGTTTATTTGATGAATTAGGTTTTATAGAAGTAAAGGTGGATGCCTTTGCAATACCTGTATCAATAGATGATGCTAGAAATAGCAGTGAGGAAAAAGTTCGGTTAATTGAAATCGAAAAGAAACAACTATTAGAAAATCTTAACTTAAACTTAGAATTGAATAAGAATAACATTACAGATAGGGAAATTTATGAACTAAACAATTTAATAGAAGAAAGATTTTTAGAAAGGCTACACCTTTTAAGAAAAGGAAAAAAATTATGGGATTATACAATTGTAATGGTTCAAGTGGTATCTGGTGTAGTAAAAAAAGGGTATAATGATAAGTCCTAAAGTGTTGGACAAACTCTAAGGCAGGGACAGTTCATTGCAAAGAACTGAGTACAAAAATCATTTCCAAAATAAATAGTTATTAATGGAAGGGGGCAATGATGAAAAAATATAAAGCTATTTTCTTTGATAGAGATGGAACAATATCCACTAAAAATCAGGAGAAATTAGAAAAAAGAGACGAGTATTTAAGTAAGGTATTAGGTGAAGATAAATTTGAAGTTACACCAAAAATTTCAGGAGAAGCAATGAATAGAGTAGTTAAAAAAGCACCTGAATTAGATTTTCAGAAAAACTTAGTAAATACGATAGAAAAGGAAAACAGATATTGGGAATTATATTTTAAAGAAATTTTGCTTATGGCTGGATATAAAGGTAACATTGAAACTGAACCAAAGAAGTTAAATAAAAAATTTTCATTTACAGATATGCTACAACCCTATCCAGAAACTGAAGAGGTTTTTAGATACTTTAAAGATAGAGGCTATAAAATTGGGATAATAAGTGACACGTTTCCATCATTACAGGCTACAATTGAAAAGATGAATTTAGGAAGATATGTAGACTCTTATACATCAAGTTCTATTGTAGGGGTTTTTAAACCTGAGCCTAAAATATATATTCAAGCATTAAAGTCTCTTAATGTTACTGCCAAAGAAAGTATTTATGTTGATGACTATAAAGTCGAGTCAGATGGAGCTAGGGATATAGGGTTCACATCTTTTCATATAGATAGAAAAAGAAAAGGGGAATGTTGCAAAAAATGGGAAATCAATAACTTGAAAGATCTAATAGATTATGTGGAAAAATATTAAACTTTGAAATAGTAAGTACAAGCTTTTAAAATGAACTGTCCCTATGGAAAATTTATCTTATAAGGTTTATAATTAAATGGTGTATATATGAAAAATAATATAAAAAAATTAGTGTTTGGAGGAATAAAAATGGAAAATAAAAACTTTGATGTTAAGATTACAATATTAAAAAAACTAAAGGATGAAGATATACATAGGGAATATGCAAAGGACAATTTACCAGTAGTATGCGCAAAAGGAGAAGTGGGGGAAGAATATATATCAAAAAATTGTGACATGCCCAATGGATTTTGTCCCGGTGCTTGGGAAGGACTTAAAAGTAAAGTTTCTTTATTGGCATCGGGTAAAAATAGTCCCTATGTAAAACAAGAGGGAATTGCTATTCACTCTTGTAATGATGGACTACATCCGGTTATCTATAAACTAGAAAGAATAAAATAATATATCGGAGGTATAGAAATGAGATGCCCAGAATGTTATAGTGAGTACTCTAGAATTACCCCCTTAAGAAAACCAAAGGATTGTTTGGAAAATCATAAACAATATATATGTTCTGTTTGTGGAAGACATATTTGTATTAGCTTACAAGGAAAGAAAAGGGCGAGATGTTTTTTTCCATTTAGTAGTTTGGAACAAGCTATTTTATATTTGAAATGTGCAGAGATTATAACTAAAGGCTCTTGTGGCATATATGAACTAAAGGATAAGAAGTCAGGAAGAAAATCATATAAAATTTTTCCTAAAGTAGATGAATTAAAGGAGTACTTACATAAAAATCCGAAAAAAATCTGTGAGACAATGGAGCCAATATATGTTTCACCCAATTATATAAAAATTAAAGATAATCAGATAAAAAGATTGAATAAAGAAGAAATGGAGAAATACTTAGAAGAAATGGAAGTTTAATTTTATGCATTTTGGCAAATGTTAAAAAATATAAATGTTAGTAGAAGTTTTATCTTATGATATAATAAACTTATCCAGAACATACGTTTGTAAATATTTAGTATGCCGACCCAAAGGTTATATGAAATGCTATGATTAATTAATATCTTCAAAATGATCAGAGGAATAAATTTTATGTTTGAAGAAAATAGTTTTAAAAGTTTTATGATAGGATTTTTAAGTTATTTTGTGATATCTATTATTTTAGACTTTTTGGGTATAGAAAAACTGTTTATTAAAGTTATTATTTTGAGTATAATGCTATTGTTAAGTTATTTAATAATTAATCGTAAAAAAAGTAATAAATAAAAGAGGGGGTTAATTTTTTTAGATAAACCATATAATTGGGTATTAGACAACTTTCCACAAAAATATGGAGCATAAGTAATACGGTAAGTTATCTAAAATAAGACCTATCTTAATGAAGATAAGGAGCGAAGATAAATGAGAAAAATAATTAGAAACGACGTAAATGAAGATTGGGCTCATTCCGGGATTATTGAGGCTGGAGATTTTGCTTTTATAGGTTATTGTGTAGGTAATGTTGGACAATCTATTGAAAATCAGATTAATGGTGCTTTTGATCATCTGATAGAACGGCTGGAATCTATAGGTTTAAAATTGGAATCTGTTGTAAAGATTGATTGTATGTTTAGAGACATATGGAATATTCCCGTGTTAGAAGCTATAATAAAAGAAAGATTTGAAGGAAAATATCCAGTACGAAAATCAATACAAACAGAGTTTGCCCATCGTGGTGGTTCTGGTGGACTTCAGTTTCAACTAGATGCTGTAGCGTTCAAGGGGTAGAAAGAGAAAAAATGAAACAATATACTTGCCAGTATATTATTAAAAGGTGGAATACAAATGAAAAGAGAAGAAATAAGATATAATATTTACCAATTAAAAGATATAAATAATATTCCTTATAATTTACTATTATCAGCCGATCCCAGTGAAGAAGCCATAAGAGATTATATAAAAAGAGGATTTATTTATATATGTGAGATTAATGAAATAATTGGAGTTTATGTACTAATAAATACTAGACCTAATACAATGGAACTTGTAAATATTTCTGTTAAAGAAAATTTCCAGGGAAAAGGGATTGGAAAACAACTGGTTTTACATGCTATAAATACTGCTATAGATAAAGGAATTAAAACACTGGAAATAGGTACGGGAAATTCAAGTTTAGACCAACTTGCCCTATATCAAAAATGTGGATTTCGTATAGTAGGTGTAGACAAAGATTTCTTTATTAGACATTATGCTAAAGAGATTATTGAAAATGGAATCAAATGCAGAGATATGATTAGATTGAGTATGGATTTGGATAGTTATTTATTAAGAAAGGATGTGACTATCTAGTGATGTTTAACATAATATCACTAAAAATAATCTATGGATAATATAACTAAAGTTTTTCAAGAAATATATATAAATATAAAAGAATTAAATCCAATTGATCGACCTTGTATTATAGGGGTAAACGGTATTGATACATCAGGGAAAACTGAATTTGCTAAAAAGTTCAAACAATACCTAGAAGAAAAAGAACATAATGTTCAAATAGTACATATAGATGATTTTCATAATCCTAAAAAAGTAAGATATTCAGGAGAAAATCAAGTAGGAAATTATTTTAATAAAAGTTTTGATATAAAGAATTTAGTAGAAAATATATTAGTTCCAATAAAGGAAGAAGGATTTCTACATACAAAACTCAAGTTATTGGATCTAGGAACTGATGAATATAATATACAGAAAGAATTCTACATTGAAAAAAATACAATAGTGATTTTAGAAGGGGTATTTATTTTTAGAGAAGAAATATATCCATATTTAGATTATAAAATTTTTATTGACATTCCTTTAAATGAGTGTAAAAGAAGAGCCATAGAAAGGGATGTACCACTATATGGAGATGAAATTTTAGAAAAATATGATACAAAATATATACCCACTCAAAAATATTACTTTAAGAAATATCCTATTAAGAAGTATGCAGATGTCATTATAGATAATACAAATTGGGATAAGCCCAAAATAGTTTCTGATTTAAAGGAACAATAGTGCTGAAAAAAGGAGGTGTAGTATGGGGGAGAGAGTAGTAAAATTATTTTGGCAATATATAAATAATGCAGATTTTGATGGTCTTGATAATGTAATGACTAATGATGCAATGGTATGGTTACCTAATACAAAAGAAGTTTTTAAAGGTAAAAGTAAATATATAGAGTTTAATAAGAGATATCCAGATAGGTGGTATGTGGATTTAGAAAAGCTATATTCATCGGGAGAAACTATTATTTCAGTGGCTAAAATATTTAATAAAGAAAGGTCTATGAGTTTCTATGTAACATCTTTTTTTAAGCTTAAAGATGATTTAATAGAAGAAATAACAGAATATTGGGGAGAAAATGGAGAACCACCAAAGTGGAGGATAGATGAAAAACTATCTGAAAGATATAAATAAAAACATAGGGAAATTGAAAATATATAAAGATAAAGCTAGGTTCCTAGCTTTATCTTTATATATTTTTTTAAAGTAATTACATGCATTGGATAAAATTTATTAATATTTTCATCTAATAGTTTTTTCAAATCATTTAAAGATATCCACCTAATATTTTTAGTTTCATTTGTTTCTGATAAAGTTTGTCCCTTAACTTTACATATGAATGTTTGTACCATTATAGGATAAGTTCCTTGTATATTTTGGCTGGATGAAAATGGAGTATAGTTTAGTACTTTATAACCGTTGGATTCAAAAACAACAGCATCTTGTTCACCTTCTATCTCTAATACTTGTAATCCTGTCTCTTCCATGATTTCTCTTTTTAAACATTCATAAAGATTCTCAAACTCTCTTATCTTACCAGAAGGAATTTCTATTAGACCCTTTTCCAATGGAGCATCTTCTTTGAATCTTTCTTGAATTAGAATATAATCTATTCCCTTTACTGTTTTTTCTATTATGCCAGCAACCCCTGGTTTAGCAAATATTTCTTTCATGATATTCCTCCTAAAAAACTATTTAAAAGTTATTATTTAATATTATATTCCGAGCTTAATTAGAACAGTATATTAAAACAAGATGATTTTTTATTATACAACTTAATTTAACATATAATTTATTACTTTACCAATAATTTTTAGTTGTTAAATTTGGAAAAGCTTAGTTTATAATATTAGTTTTCAAAATATCATCATAATAAATGTTATCATAAATGATAATAAACTATGACTTTAAAAAGAACAAAAGTTATAATATAATTATCATTAATTAAAATAATAAGACATAAATAATAAATAACGGAAGGGAGGTGAATTATTTGAATAGCTTAAAAACCAATAATGAAAAAAAATCAATACATAAAAATAGAAAAAGAAAGAAACTAACTAAAATAATTATAGTTACTTTAGTTATACTAATTATATTAGCATTGGCTTTTTTGTTTATAGTACCCCATATGGTCATGAATGACATGGTTAATATCCATGTGAATTTTGATAAGATGTATTCTAGCGATGATTTTGGAGTAGATTCAGAAAAATTAAAATTAGAAACTTCAGATGGCTTGGATGTAGTGGCCTATGAAGTAAGCCTTGATAATCCTAAGGCAATTGTAATATTTACATCAGGGATCCATAATCCATCGGTTACTGCATTTTTTGGTCATGGAAAACTGTTAAAAGAAAATAATTATGGTTCTATATTATTAGAAATGAGAGCCCATGGAGAAAGCGATGGGAACGTAATAGGATTGGGGTATAAAGAACATCTAGATACTAAAGCAGCAGTTGACTACATAACTGAAAAATACAATGATATACCAATAGTAGTTCATGGCTTATCAATGGGGGCAGCAACAGCAATAAATTCCATAGGTGAAATTGAAGAGATAGATGGACTTATTAGTATGTCTTCATATTCGTCATATGAAGATGTCTTTTATGAAACTATGCTAGACATGGATGCTCCGAAGGCATATGCCATTATTCAAAAACCCTTTGTAAAAATATATAATATGTTTAAATACGGATTTAAGGTAGCCCATATAACACCAGAAAACCAGATAAAGAAACTTGGAAAAAGACCGGCATTAATCATGCATTCCACTGAGGATTCTCAAGTTTCATTTTCCAGCTTTAAAAGAATTATGAAGAATGCACCGAAACATGTTGAAACCTATATAGTTGAAGGGGATAGGCATCTTATTTTGAAAGATGATGATTATTTTTTACATCCAGAGAAAGATAAGGAATATTCTAAACGAATTTTAAAGTTTTTAGATGATAATTTTAAAAGATAGTATTTAAGTTAAAGTCATATTTACTAAATAAAATAGTAAGTATGGCTTTATTTTTAGCTTGTTTATATAGTATTTGATAAGTTTTATTTAGATGATTTTCCTTTATATGATATAATTTAAGGTAATTATAATAAAGAAGACAGTAATTAGTTTAAGTAAAATTAAAGAGATATTAAATTTTATGATAGCAGATTATTAGCAGGGGGAATAAAAATTGACCATTTTCTTTTTTTATGGGAGGCAATAAATATGAAGTGGTTTACAATAGAAAAACTTAATAATAATACTTATGCAATAAGTGAATATAATCATTGGGAAGAGGTTCATTCTTATTTATTATTGGGAGAAAAATCGGCACTTTTAATAGATACAGGTTTAGGAATTGGAAATATTAAAAAAGAGGTGGAAAAGTTAACTGATATGCATATCAAAGTTATTTCCACCCATATTCATTGGGATCATATAGGTGGTCATAAGGAATTTAAATATATCTATGCCCATGAAGATGAGGTTTCATGGCTTAAAGAAGGGATTCCAATTCCTTTAGAGGTTGTTAAGAAAAATGTAGTTAAAGATGTTAAAGAGTTCCCTAAAGGATTTGATATAGACAAATACAGTATCTATACTGGGGATCCTTTTAAAATAGTTAAAGATGGAGATATTATCGATATTGGAAATAGAAAAATTGAAATAATACATACCCCAGGCCATTCACCGGGACATATTTGTCTATATGATAGAAAATATGATTATTTATTTACAGGAGACTTAATATATTCGGGAACTTTATATGCATTTTATCCAAGCACAGACCCTTTGGAGTTTAAAAATTCAGTTGGGAAATTATTAAAATATAAAAACATAAAAAAATGTCTGCCATCCCATCATGACTTAGATATACCAGTTAAAATGATAAGAAAAGTTTATAATGGTTTTTTAAAAATAGAAGACATATGTGGGCTAAAACAAGGGGCAGGAGTATTTGATTTTGATGGTTTCAGTATTTATATTTAACTTGTAACGATTTTATATAGTTGGTAGGAAAATTTAGGGGGAATTGAAATGATTTTTGAATGGGAAGGCTTCTATGTAGATTTAATTAAAGATGAAGACTTAAATGATGTAATGGAGGTATATAATTCTAACAAAGATTTTTTATTAAGTCATATGAATACCGATAAAATAGATTACAAATGGATAATTAATGAACTAAATACTATGAAAGAAGCTAATTTTAAATCTTGCAAAATAATTGAAAAAAGTTCAGATAAGTTAATTGGAATAATAGATTATAAAAATGGTCAAGAAACTTATTTATCTTTATTAATGCTACATAATAACTATAAAAATAAAGGATATGGGAAAATAATCTATAACAAATTTGAACAATATATTAAATCATTAAATAGTAGTGGTATAAGAATAGACGTGGTTATTAACTATGATAATAATGTCCTTAACTTTTGGACTAAAAATGGGTTTAAAAAGATTAAGGATATAAAGTTAAATTGGACAGGCAAAGTTTTGTCGGCTGTTGAAATGAAGAAAAATTTATAATTTTTTATGACAGAATAGATATGAAATCCAATGTGGAGGGTGAAATATTATGAAAACTAATATATTAGAAGTACCATTTGATAACTTAACTAAGGAAGAAGCATTAACAAAACTTTTAGAATTTTTAGATAGTAATAAAAATAATTTGTTGGTAACACCTAATCCTGAAATTGTAATGGAGGCCAATGGTGATAAAGAGCTTTTAAAAATACTTAGTGAAGCTGACTTAGTAGTCCCCGATGGTATCGGTATAATATTAGCAGGAAAAATAATGAAGAATAAAATAAAAGAAAGGGTAGCAGGTTGTGATTTGATTTTTTCATTGTTTGATAAAATGAAGGATACTGATAAAACAGTATATCTATTAGGGGCAGAGCCTGGGGTAGCAGAGATAGCGAAAAGTAATATGGAAGAGAAATATAAAAATCTAAAAATTGTTGGAGTACATAATGGATACTTTGATGAGAAAGAAGAAGAATTGATAATAAAAGAGATCCAAGACTTAAAACCAGACATACTTTTGGTGGGATTAGGTTGTCCTAAACAGGAAAAGTGGATATATAAAAATAAAGATAGACTACCTGTAAAAATAAGTGCTGGAATTGGTGGCGGTATTGATACCATGGCTGGAAAGGTAAAAAGAGCACCTAAGATTTTTCAAAAAATTGGACTTGAATGGTTACATCGCCTTATATTAGAACCCCGCCGTATTTTTAGAGTGAAAAAGATTCCTTTATTTTTGATTAGATGTTTTAAGGCGAGATCATAAATTTTAAAATAATAACTTTAAATATCATAAAAGGGAGAAAATATATATGAAAAGAGTAGAAAATATTGATAAAGATTTGAAAAAAAGAATATTAGAATTGCTTTATAGAGATGAAATATATAATGCCATATTAATAGAACTGATTGAAAAATATCAAGATGACTTAGGAGAATTGTATATCGGGGAAGGAAATAATGAAGTTACTGATATTTTACATATTAAAAGTGATGGAAATTCAGACTTCACTAGCTTTTGTTCCAATAGAGAAAATGGTTTAGAAAATATTGCACTTCAAATTAAGAAATTAACCTATGAAAAAATTTTATTGGCTGGTAGACTTAAAGATATAAAAGCTTTATTAGATAAATTAGGAGTTAAAAAAGATATCACTCCTAATAATTTCTATAGATTAAATATAGATAAATACAGGGATTTGGACTTAGAATATAATAGTGAAGTCAGGGTTGCTAAATTAAATGATGAAGATATAAAGAAAACAAAAAATTTCACAATAGATTTTTTTGAAGCAGAGACAGAAGAAGAGATTGAAGAAGTATCTGATACTGAAAAAATAATAGATAAAATTAAAAAAGGGGTTTATCTTTTACAATACAAAGATGAAACAATAGGAATGGCAAGGTTTATAGGTGAAACTAATAATTTTGCAGAAATTACAAGTGTTTATATTGATCATAAATATAGAAATCAAGGCTTTGGCAAACAGCTAATAGGACATATGATAGATGTATCTATTAGGAAGGGAAAAGTACCAGTATTAGTTACATCATCGACTAATTTTCCTGCTAAGAAAACATATGAGACTATGGGATTTGAGAGATATGGGGATTATGCCTATGAATTTATCAATTAAATATCTATAATTATTTTAGTTTATATAGATTGTTTAACAGAGAGGAGAATTAATTATGGCAGTTCATCAATATGATAATGATATGAGGTCTGATACTGAATTTATCAATGGAAATATAGACTTTTTAGCTGAAGGGAATCATTGTAGACTCCTTGATGGTAGAAGGACCTCAGGAATTATAGAAAAATATTTTAAGGATAGTGCTATGTTTAGATGGAGAATTACTAAGTATGAAGATAAGGGCAAGTATTGGGACTTGCCAGCTGAAAATATAAAGAGATTTCAATTTGAAAAAGATTCTAAAAGGCTGAGTAGTAAAGAAATATTAGGGATAGAGAAGGCAATAGAAAATTATCAAAAAATAATCACTATAACAGTAGATGAAGATGAGAGGGAAAATATATTAGAAGAAGTTAAAGAAACTATGGAAGAAACTGTTGGATGGTTAAAGGAAAACTCACTATTTATTAGAAATGGAGAGAAGCTAAACTTTTCATCTGCTGAAGGTCCAGAGGATTTAGCAAAGGACTTAAAAAGCTACATGAAATACATAGGACTATCAAAGGAAGAAGAATTAACAGCTGATACTATGGTACTAAATCCCAACTCAGGGGAATGGATAAAAGGGATGAAAATTGTTCTTGCAGAAATGGGATTGGCTTCTTTTAAAGGTAAGGTGCCGCGAACCAAAGATATTTTTCAAGGGATAGGAAGTAAAGAAAATAGAAGAAAGTACATAATCAATAGATTAGCTTTTATAAGAGCTTATTTCAGTATACTAGGTATCAATGAAGTCATCTTATACAGGGGAATGTCCAATGAAAACTTATGGCAAGATATTTCAAGAACCCTGTTACCATGTACCTTTAGCTTAGAAGTAGGACAAGCCTTTAGTGATTTTAATAGAGAAAGTAAATATAGAAGTTCTTATCTAGTGAAGATGACAGTTCCTGTGGAAAAGTTATTTATGACCTATTTGGAAACTGAAGCTATGAATAGGCAATATAAAGAAGCCGAGGCATTAATACTTTATGATAAACCTATGAAACTTTAAAATGAAATTTCCATTGGGGGATTAGAAATGGGGGAGTAAAATGTTTAAAAAAGATAAAGTTAAAATACTTGGTGTTTTTGCTCATCCCGATGATGAGTTTACAATTAGTGGATTATTAACTGGAGCTTATAATAAGGGAATAGAAACTCATTTAATTTGTGCAACTCGAGGCGAGGGATGTAGAATTCGTCATCCAGAGATTATGAATGAAAAGAATAAAGCAGAAGTAAGAACGAAAGAATTAGAAGGTGCCTGTAATATACTAGAGGTTTCTTCATTAAATTTTTTAGATTTAGAAGATGGAAAGTCAAAGGACTGGAATTTAGATTATACTTTAAACAAACTTTATAATCATATGGAAGATATTGATCCAGATATAGTTATAACCTTCGATAGCAATGGTGGAAATGGAAATCCAGACCACATATCTGTATCTAAGATAACCACAAAGGCATTTGAAAAACTAGATAAAATAAAGAACAGAAGATTATATTATACTACACTACTTCCAAACTCAATAGCTAGTACAGCTATTGATAAGCTGGAAGTACCCCAGGGACATAAAGATAAGTTTCTTAAAAACCTTACAACAGATGATAAAAATGTAACTTCTATTATAAAACTTGAGTCAGGTGAATTAAAAAATAAGATGAAGTTACTACAAAATTATAAAAGTCAATTTCCTGACACAAAAGGAAATTACTGTGGTATGCCCCTAGATATTCTTAAGAAATTAGCTGTGTATGAATGTTATTATCTAAAGAGAAATTCAGAGATAAGTAATAGCGGTTATAATACTGTAGATATGCTTTAGTGAATCTACAGTATAATAGTTTATAATTAAGAAACACATAACAGGAGGAACCAGCTTTGATAAAATTAAGGACAATGACAACTGCATATTTAGTAAATAATAAAGATATTTTACTCATGAAAAGGGCATTAAATAGAAAATTTGCCCCTGGAGTATGGGTAGGTGTTGGTGGGCATGTGGAGCCTGATGAAATTAATGAACCTAAAGAAGCATGCTTAAGAGAAATATTCGAGGAAACAGGTATAAGTAGGAAAGATATAAAGGACTTTAAATTGAAGTATATAATTTTGCGTAAGAGCAAAGATGAAATAAGGCTACAATATGTTTATTTCGGAATATCAGAAAAAAGAGAATTTTTAGACACAGATGAGGGAAAATTGTTTTGGGTAAATAAGAAGGAACTGTTTAATAGGGAACTATCAACAACAACAAGATACTTGTTAGAACACTATATAGACTATGGGAATAGTTTCAAGGATGTTTTAGTTGGAACTGTAAAATGTGAAAGCAATAAACCAGTGATGAACTGGTGTCCAGTACAGGATTGGGAAGAAATATAATTGATAAATTTTTAAATTTATGTATATCTGTAGCTAGTCTTATCCCTATGAAAGTAAGGGCAGGAGGATTTTATACCGATGGAGGTAAATGGTTACGTATAATAAGAAATAAAAAGGATAGATTAATTAAAGTTGATTTATTTAATCTTAAAGAGATATAATAAGACTTTTTATTTGACAAAATAAACTAATAAAAATATAATATAGTATATAATAATATAAGAGGTGTCTTGTTTGAACGTAGTTTATTAATCTAATTAAAAAATAAAATATAATTCTCTAAATTTAAATAGATATATTTTGCTGTGGGTGGAGTATGTCCAATTTAGGTTATTTTAACTTAAGAGAATTATAAAATTTAGATTAATAAGCCTATAGTTTAAGAATAATGGAGAGTAAATTTATAATCATAGTCCATGGGTTTGTTAACCTATGGACTTTTATGTTTAAGGGGGAATTTATGATGAATAAAATCAATTATGGTATTGCAAAAACAGGAAAAGACTTTGAAGGGATATTAAAATTGGTTAAAGAGGTTTTTGACGATGATACAAAGAAATTAGCCAAAGACCTAATGTTTAATTCACCTAAGAAAGATAGAAATATCTTTTTTTATGCTTATGACCAAATTAAAGAGAAATATGTGGGCACAATATGTTTAATAGATGTATCAGTTAAATTTTCAGGTGTAAAAGTAAAGGCTGCTGAATACGGTATAGCAGCTACTGATAAAAGATACAGAGGTCTAGGGATAAATCAAAGATTATCAGAAATGTTTTTTGATGAATGTGTAAAGGGTGATTATAGTATAACCCTATTAGAGGGGATACCAAATTTTTATAGAAAATATGGATTTAATTATGCAGTACCTATGGAAAATGAAAGCTTAAATCTATCTGATATTGAAACTAATCATTATGAAAATATAAAGATCAGAAAAGCCAACAAGGAAGATATTAATTTAATAAATAAAGAGCATATAAAAGCAACAGATAAATTAGGATTTTGTAAATATAAAGAAAAAGAAATAATAGATGCTCAAATGCATAGTTATACTTCTAAGGTTACAACTAAAGAATACTATATACTTGAAGAAGACAATAATATTAAAGGATATTTTACTTTAAACGATGATAATGGAATTAAGGTTACTGACATTAGTTACAATCTACCCTTTAAGTTTTATGAGAAAGTATTAAGTTTTTTAAAAAAAGAAAAAAGTATGAAACAGCTATCAGCTAACATACCTAATAATACAAAGTTCACAAAGTTTCTCAGGATAAAAGGGTCAAAAAGAGAGGGGCAATATGCTTGGCAATTGAGAATAATTGACGATTATAAGTTCCTTAAAGATATCAAATCTATTTTGGAAAGTAGGTTAAACAAGTCTATATATAAAGATGAAGAGATAGAATTCTACTATAATAACTTCAAATATTTAGTTAAAGTTGCTATAAACAATGGTAAAATTCATTTAGAGAAACAAAAAAGAAAAGGATGCTTTGATTTTAACTTAACATCTCAAGGGGCAACTAAACTATTTTTTGGAGATAAAAATATGGATGAGATTAAGTCCTTTTTACCAGATTGTCATGTAGATCAGAAGTATAAAAACATAGTATATATCTTGTTCCCCAAATTGTTAACTCACTTTTATAATAACTATTAGTCAAAATTACATGAATTTGATGTAAGGGACAGTTCATTATAAATAACAGATAAACTTAAATCTCCCCGAATATAAATATTTATAATATATAAGAATATTCTTAATGAAAATTTATGGCATAAATTGCTTATTTTGTATCAATTGAATTCATATAAAGAAATAGAGAAGAATATTGTTATAAAGAATATGAATAGTATATGCGGGGGAATTGTTTAGAGGAGGTTTATAAGTTATGGTAAACAATTACTATACAAAAAATTTAAATGCACATAGATTACTACAAGTGTATGAAACTAAAATTCCTAGAATAAAACAGTACCTAGATAGGGAAATATCTTTTGTTAAAGATAGTTTAACTGGGAACGAAAAGATTTTAGAATTAGGAGCAGGTTATGGACGAATTGTAAAAGAATTGGAAGACAATTGTAAATCAATAGTGGGCATTGATATTTCTCATGAAAATGTTTTATTAGGTAAGGCATACTTAAAAGATAGTAATAACGCAGAAATCATGGTTATGGATGCCCATAATCTTGAATTTAAGGAGCAGTTTGATGTAATACTTTGTTTACAAAATGGTTTATCTGCAATGAATGTGAAATCCCAAGATTTTATTAAAAAAATATTGAATATGGTTGTTGATGGTGGAAAGGTTTACCTTAGTACTTACAGTATGAAATTCTGGAAATATAGACTGATGTGGTTTGAAGAACAGGCTAATAAGGGTTTATTAGGAGAGATTGATCTAGATAAAACAAAAAATGGGGATATAATTTGTAAAGATGGTTTTAAAGCTACTACCCACAGTATAGAAGATTTAAAAATGATTGGATATTTATCAGGATATAAATACGAAATTCAAGAAGTAGATGAATCAAGTGTTTTTCTTATTATCCATAAAAGATAGAATTATATATAATATTAGTACAACTTGATTTATGGCATAATAGAAAATATAATGTAAAAAACAAAAAAGGATAATATTGTAAGTGTAGAAAGTATATAAAGAGAAATTAATCAATCAAAGGGGAAAAAATATATGATAATATTGTTACAGTCTTTATTTTTACTTGTTATATTTAGCATTGTAGGTGGTGCCATAGCAGGAGAATTAGGAGTGTTAATAGGGATTATATCTGGTATTATAGTTCCTGTTATATTAGCTTTAAAGGATATTGAAAAAAGAATAAATAAAATAGAGAAATATATCTATAAAGAAGATGAAGATAACGAAGAAGTATATAAAGAAGATGAAGATAACGAAGAAGTATAGGGACAGTTCATTATAAGTAATTATGTATATAAATCTATATTTTGCCAATAATATCACTTATAAAATATGAGGAGTGATATTATGCCACGAACAGCTCGTAAGAAAAGTGCCGAATGTATATACCATATTATGGTTAAAAGTGTTGGAGGTACAAGATTATTTAGAGAAGATAATAATAGAGAAATGTACCTAAGTATAATTAAAAAATATCAAAATATATTTGATTTTAAGCTCTATGCTTATTGTTTAATGGATAATCATGGGCACTTAATGATAGATGCCAGTGGAGCAGATGTATCAAAATTTATGCACAGAATAAACCAGTCTTATGCCCAAAGATATAACAGGATGTATAAAAGAAAAGGACATCTATTTGCTGATAGATTTAGAAGTGAGATAATAGAAGATGAAAAATACTTAAGAGTATGCTTTGGATATATACATAACAATTGCAAAGATATTCCTGGATGGAAAGGCAAAGAAGAGAGATATCCATATTCTAGTTTTGGAATATATATGGGATTAGTAGAAAATAAATACTCTATACTAGACATGAGTTTTATGTTAAGTTTATTTAGCCAAGATTCTAGGAAAGCCCAAAGAAGATGTAGAGATTTTATGGAGGAATATATTAAAAGTAAGGATAATGCAAAGGAAAAAAGACGAGTCGAATTTAAAGAACAAAAAACTGAGTATAGAAGTGAAAGATATATAATAGCTAGGGACTATAAACCGGAAGATGTTATGGAATTTGTATGTGATTATATAAAAATAGATAAACAAATATTAATGCAAAGATATAAAAGGGAAGCCACAAAGGGAAAAGCCATATTTATACTTTTATTGAATAGATATTGTGATATAGGTAGCAAAGGGATATGTGAGATAATAGGAAATATAAGTCAATCTAGGGTGTCAACTTTATGTAGTATGGGTTCTAGAATTATAGAGGAAGAAGGGTATAATGACATAATTGATGACTTTATGAAGCTAAAAGTTACATAGATTGTAAATTATAAACTTGATTTTAATTTGATTAACTATAGTCATAGAGGGAATTGTTTAAAATAAAAGTTGGACAAGTTTATAAAGTCATATGTATGATATTGTGTAGGGCTTGGAAGTGATAAAGAAAATATAAGAGGTACAAGCTTTTAAACTGAACTGTCCCTTAAATTTAAAATTAACATAATGAACTGTCCTTTGCTTTGCACCTCCACATAATTTAAATCGAAAATAAAGTATCATTGACTCCTTCTATCTCCTCATCAGTTAGGTCTTTTAATAATATCTGAATATCATTAATCTTATCTAAATCTTTTTCAATTTTATCGGAAACATTTACAGATATCATCCTAAATTGCTTCTTTTCTTTTATAATGTTAAACTCTTCTACAAATTCTTCTTCTATATCAGCTTCTCCGTCGGTTATAAAAATTATATCTGAATATTTATATCTGGCTCCACTTATTAATTGTAGAGACTTTTCCAATGGCTCTACAAAGTTAGTACCACTGCCATAGAAAAAAGTGGCTAATTGATAAAGTTTATTCGGTTCAATTTTACATTTGTTAAACTCTATAACCCTATAAACCTTATTAGAAAACAATATGGCAACGAAATCTCTATTTTGCTTAATAGCCATATCAAGCAAAGCTATGGCTACGGATTTAGACCAAATTTCTAGTTCTCCCTCCATAGATGCAGATGTATCCAAGCAGCATATAATAGGACCCTTAGATTTTGCTTTGTTGTTTCTATATTTATAAGACAATAATTCTTTTTGGGTATACTTTTTATAAAAATTTCTTTTAGTGGACTTTCTGATTAATAGAAGTTTTTCTGAAGGTAAAATCTTATGGATTTCATTACCCAGCTGAACACCACAAATTTCTTGTCCTTCTTCCTTTGTCTTTCTTTTTTGTAATTGGCTTGCCGATGCTTTAAATCTTCCTGCCATTTCTGATATTTCCTTTACTTTTTTTAATTTTCTCAGTTTGGCAGAAACTTCAATCTTTTCCTCATAGGAAGTTGGAGTAAGAATACCATCATTTAAGCCCCAGGATTTTATTGTGTTTGAAACAGTAAAAAATTCTTTAGAAGCATTTGAAACACTTTTAAAGATTAAATTATCATTTGATATCATTTTTTCTATATTAATTATATTATTATTAAGTTTTTCTTCTAAAACTTGGGAGTCTTCTCCTTTAAGAAATAGAGTTTTTATATATTCTTTGCACATTTTATTATGTTCTTGTAATTCATTATTAAAACTTTTATCTGTTTCACATAAGGCTTCAAAATGTTTCATTATCTCTTGACCAATCAAATCGGCCACTAAAATTGAGTCAAAATGTTTAAGAGAACATGTATATCTTAAAGAATCAAATTCATCTATTTCAAATAACTTTTTTATCAATATATTATTTAGTTGATACTCTAAACTCATATCCTCTGTGATTTTGACTACAGGACTTTTTTTAAATAAAGATAGATAAATATCTTCGCTTAATTTATCAAAAGTAGTTATTATATTTTTAAATTCTTTAGCATTTTCCTTGAGTCTAGGTGAATTATTAAATATATTACTATAAATGTCTAAGTCTAGTTCAAAGACTTCTATAGAATTATTCATACTAAACTGGTTGTTTGATATTGGATTATTCACTATTACACTCCCTAAATATATTTTATTAATTATTCCTTAGAGTTAATCATTAACCCATACTAAACATAAGGTCCTCTTCATCATCACCTATTTGTTTTGATAAAATATCTAGATAATCGGATAATTCTTTATTAAGCATCATAAACTTATTTTTCATATCATTTTCCATTAACTCAGATTCCTTTAGTAATCTATTAGTTTTTTCGTATAAGTATTCTACGGAACCTTTCATTTCCACAATCACTCTAATGTCATTAAGATTTTTAGATGATGAGGATATTTTACTATACATCTTCTTAATATTGTTGTATTCCTTTTTGTAAGGAGATACTACCCTTTCCCTTAATATTTGGTCTATTTTTTCTATATCCCCAATATCATTCCAAAGAATATCCCTAAGGGAATGGAAATCCGATATATTTACTTTTTTTCTTTTATCAAGTAATGCACTTGCCTTTAGGACTTTTAAACATTCATTTTGCCTTCTATCTGATATTATAATTCCATGTTGCAGAAGAATATTCATTAAAGAAATATACTCCCTTAGTATAGTGTCATCTATGGTGATATATGAGAGAGTTTTTTTCAATAACTTTAATTCATCTAAAGTAATCGTAGTGACCCTTTTTTGATTATTTTCAGCATTTAAAAAGTTTTTAAACATAGTAGCTTTATTTTCAATGTCTCCCACATAATCCACAAACATTCTAAACATCATCCTGTCGTATAGAGCCATTAGTGATTCATCCTCTGGAAATTCATTGGAAGCAGCAAATAAAGTTACTAAAGGAACATCGGTTTGACGGCCATCATTATAAAAAACTTTTTCATTTATAATAGGTAATAATATATTCAAAGTAGGTTCATTACATTTAAATATCTCATCTAAAAAAACAATTTCAGCTTCAGGTAGTTTACTTTTAGTTACCCTTACAAATTTATCATTTTCCATTTCCCTTATACTAAAGGGGCCTAATATTTCAGATGGGTCAGATGTTCTATTCAAAAGCCAAGAAAAATATCGTCCATTTTCTATTCTATTACATAAGTCATTGGTCAAGGCACTCTTGGCAGTTCCCGGTGGTCCTATTAATAAAACTGCTTGTCCAGTAATTAAAGCTTTTATACTATTATCAATAACATTATCTCTTTCAACAAAGGATTCCTTTAATTCATTTGATATATTATGGAGTTTATCAATAGCATTTTCTACATACTCCTGATTACTTAAATTATTAAAATCTATATTATTTTGATTCATTTAATCTCCTCCTAGTCAAATTGATTATATTATACTCTATCGTTTTTCAGATATATATATTTACAACAAAATTTTATATGGAAAAGGAATTTTAATAGAAGATATAGCAGGTATATCCTAGAAAAAACTTTATAAAATATATGGAAAATGATAAAATAGATAGTAAACAAATACTAATTTAGTAAATTTACATATAGTATAATATATTTGGGTATTACAATGAAGCTTAAAATAAATTGTACTAGTATTAGATTTAATTATTATAGTATATGGGATTTTTGTTATATATGTAATTCTCTAGTCTAAGGAGGAGTTTTGAATGAAAAAATATATTATTACTATTCTTATAATAGCATCTATTTGTATTATATGGCTAGGTATACATCATAATCAATATTCAGTAAATAAATTAAATCAAAATTTTAACACTATAAAGAAGGATCACAATAACGATTCCATTACTTTTTCAGATCCTTATTTGGAAAAAGGGATCAGAGAAAAAATATCAAAACCAACAGGTGAAATATATAAAGGGGACTTAGAAAAAATTACTGTTCTTGAAATTAGATCAGCTAATATTAAAGACTTGAGTGGAATTGAGAATATAACCAATTTAGAAGAGCTAGACTTATCATTCAATGATATTGCAGATATAACCAGTATAAGTAATTTAACTAATTTAACTAAGTTAAATTTATCATATAATCCTATGGATGATATAAATGCATTTAACACATTAAAAAAATTAACTGAATTAAATATAAGTCATACTTTTGTTAAGGATATAACCCCTTTAACTAATCTATCAAATTTGAATATACTTAATCTTTCAGAATGTGAGTATATTGATTATACAAATATTAATGTATTGGGAGAGTTAAGCAATTTAACGGAATTATATTTCTATTCTTATGAAATTAGCAATATAAACTTCTTGAGTAATTTAACAAATTTGACTAAACTTAGTTTATTCCTTAATAAAGCTAACGATGAAGAAGTTTTAAGTAAATTAACAAATTTAAATTGGTTATGTTTAGGATTTAATGAACCTATTGATTTGAGTTTTTTTAAAACATTAACTAATTTGACTGAACTACATTTAGATTGTGATGGGGATGTAGATATAAGTCCTATAGGCAATCTATCCAACTTGCGTAAATTACATTTACCAGGTTATATTTATCGAGGTAAAAGTAAACTAAAGGATATAAGTGCTTTAAGTAGCTTAAAAAATTTAACTGAGCTAGATTTATTTAATGGAGAAATAAGTGACATAAGTCCTTTACGTAATCTAACTAATTTAACTAAATTGAATTTATCCTTTAATCAAGTATCTGACATAAGTGCACTTAGGGATTTAGTAAATTTAACAGAGTTAGATTTAGGTGAAAATAAAATATACAATATAACCCCCCTAAACAACCTAACAAATTTAACTAGACTAGATTTATCTTATAATGAAATCTCCGACATAAGTGACCTTGGTGATTTAGTAAATTTAACAGAGTTAGATTTAGATGAAAATAAAATATACAATATAACCTCCCTAAACAACCTAACAAATTTAACTAGACTAGATTTATCTTATAATGAAATCTCCGACATAAGTGACCTTGGTGATTTAGTAAATTTAACAGAGTTAGATTTAGGTGAAAATAAAATATACAATATAACCCCCCTAAACAACCTAACAAATTTAACTAGACTAGATTTATCTTATAATGAAATCTCCGACATAAGTGACCTTGGTGATTTAGTAAATTTAACAGAGTTAGATT
>NZ_JBAKFX010000031.1:40498-47499 GCF_037577855.1 Dethiothermospora halolimnae
ATTTAGGTGAAAATAAAATATACAATATAACCCCCCTAAACAACCTAACAAATTTAACTAGACTAGATTTATCTTATAATGAAATCTCCGACATAAGTGACCTTGGTGATTTAGTAAATTTAACAGAGTTAAGGTTAGATAACAATAAAATATATGAGATAAGCTCTCTAGAAAAACTTATTAACTTAACCTGTCTGTTACTTAATGATAACGAAATATCTGATTATAGTCCTACAGAAAAATATTATAAAAAACTTAAAACTAAAGATTTTCAATTAAATATCATTAACCGACAATAAATGTTTCAAGTTTTTTTCAAGAAGATTAAAAGCTATAATATATTAAATCATATGCAGTATAGAATCTCACATTATTATTTACCAAAGCATAAGCATACAAATAAATTATGGGTATCAATACTTAAGTAAAATAACTTTATAAAATATATGGAAAATGATAAAATAGATGGTAAAGAAATGCTATAACATATGACATTACAGTAATTGTAATTCTAGGGAGAGGTATGAAATGAAACGCATGAAAAACACAATTATACTGATAGTAGGTTTAACAATTATCTTAACTGGAGTTTTTATGGTATATGGAACTTCCTATTATCGCTCAATAAAAATAAACAATATAAGCACTAAAAAATTTGAAAATACTTTGAAAGATAAATTAAAGTCCCAAAGCTCTATTGATATAAAAAGGTGTACCGACTTTGAGTGGGATAGGGCTTATGTTTTTCCACCCTATCATTCTTCAAATGATGTATATAAAAAAGTAGGAAAAGAGTGGACTAATTACAATACATATATTGGATATTTATTATTTCATGATATGGAAAATAAAACTGTTAGTGAAGGTCAACGATTGATTGTTTTTACAAAGAATGATAATGTGATTTTATCAAAAATATATAATTTAATAGATTTACCGGTGATCTTTCAAGTTCCAGATTATTCATTTACTTCAACTGACTCACAGTTCAATGTGGAGGGTTTGGCCTATAGTAATGATGTGAAAAAACTAGTATTAAACTAGTAAAAAAGAGAAGAGGCTTATTAATATTTAATAGGTACAAAGATGAATTTTTATAAATATTAAGGGGGGATTGTTGTGAAACTAGTAACATTATTAGAAAATACAAGGGTTTCAGAGGAATATAAAAAGGCCCATGGTCTTTCCCTGTATATTGAAACTCCGAAGCATAAGATATTGTTTGACACGGGAGGAAATGACTACTTTTTCCACAATGGAAAAAAGTTAGGCATAGATTTAAAGGATGTTGATATAGCAATAATATCCCATGGTCACAGTGATCATGGAGGCGGACTGGAAGACTTTTTAAAGATCAATGAGAAAGCAAAGATTTATATAGGAAGTGAAGCCTTTGATAAACATGTTGTAAAAGTACTAGGGGTTTTCAAATACAACATAGGTTTAAAACAGGAATTAAGTAATAACAGTAGATTTATTAAAGTTGATGGAAGATTAAAAATCGATGAAGAATTGATTTTATTTAGTGATATTGCTGGAAATGAATTTTTACCAAAGGGAAATAAAAGATTATTGAAAGAATATAAAGGTGGAAATATTAGTCAAGATGATTTTAAGCATGAGATTAATCTTTTAATCAATGATAAAGGTTCATATAATTTATTATGTGGATGTGCCCATAGAGGAATTGTAAATATAGTAGATAGGGGAAAGGAATTAATTAAAGATAATATTAAAAATGTCGTGGGGGGATTTCATTTAATGGGTACCAAAGTTAAAAAAACAGAAGATCAAGACTTTTTAAATAGATTAGCTGATACCCTTACAAATAAAGATGTAAAAAATTACTATACTTGTCACTGTACTGGTAAAGAAACTTATAATTATTTAAACCAACGTATGGATAACTTAAATGAAATAAAAACAGGTATGACATTAGAACTTTAATTTATGTTATATTTACAATATCACCTACAATAGACTTTTTAACATTTATTAAGGGATGTTAAAAGGTCTATTAATTTATAAAATATTTAGAGTATATTTAATATAGTTATAGAAGATTTATCAGATGGGTACTATCATTTATTGGTTAAGAAGCAATAAATGAAATATATAATATAGCTAGGGGGGATACCAATGCCTTGTAATCATAAATTTGGAATAATAGATTGTTTAAAAGATTATGATGAGGATGAATATAATCCCGATAAATATAATTGTATTTCTATAGATGATGATTTTTTATCTGAAATATACCATAATGGACTAGGAAATAAAATAAAACACCTTAAAACATTTGCCCATAATCCCAATAGGCCCTTTAAAGATCTTGCATATTGTGGAATAACCTTAATACCATCAAAATCTCTTAAATATTTTTTAGATATTATTACTGAAGCAAATTTAAAGTATAAATCAAAGGAGTTAGAAAAGTTAATTGAAAAAATATCTATTGCAATTAAGGAAGACAAATGGATGATCCATTATGGGATTTAAAATAGAATAGGGGGACTATAGGTTAAGATTTATATAACTAAGGAGGAACGATATATGGAGTATTTTGATATTTTAAAACAAGATGGAAGTATAAGTGGGAAAATAGCACCAAAAGGGACGGAGTTATTGGAAGATGAGTATTACCTTGGTGTACATGCATATATACATAATTCTAAAGGAGAGTTTCTACTTCAAAAAAGGTCTATGAAAAAAGAATTTTTACCCGGAGGATGGGATATCCATATGGGACATGTTATGGCGGGAGAAACTAGTAAGATAGCCATTAAAAGAGAAATAAAAGAAGAGTTAGGAATAGAAGTTAATAATCTAAAGTTTTTAAAACAAATAGTTTGGGAAAAGCATAATCACTTTATTGATATGTATATCTCATGTAAAGATATCGATCTTTCCGATTTAATATTGCAAAAATCAGAAGTAGAAGATGTCAAATATGTTCCAAGAGATGAAATGATTGATTTAATAAGAAGTATGGATTATAGACCTAAAGAATATAGAGATGTAATTGAGAATTATGTTAGAGAGATTAGCAGTGTGTAATTACAATATATTTGAGGACAACGGACTAAGTGTATATAAATAAAAGGTAATAACTAATTACAGGAACATAAATCTTCAATAATTAATGGGGGGATAAGAAATGAGGGACATAGGAATAGATTGGGATGATTTAAAAAGATATGTTAAAGAGCAAATTTATACTTTGCCAGGAATCAAAAATCACAAAGATAAATTAACTGTATTATTAACAGGGAGTAGGGCAATAGGTACATATTCGAAGGGGTCAGATGTAGATATTGATGTTATTTGTACAAAGGAAGTATATAACAAAATTCAAAGTGAAATGGTAGAAAGGGGATTAACAACAAATAAAAAAGTAGCATTTTACTATTTACCTAAAATAGGATGGGATAAATATTTTGGTAAAGAAGTTGGACAACCACACATTTCTATAACTAATATTGATATAATTAAAGAACAAATAAAAAGTTTTGAAGATGTTCCTGTCTGGATATGGTCAAATGCAGTTATCATTAATGATCCAAGGGCCCAGTTTAAAAGGATAATTAGTTTATTTAAAGAATATCCTATGGAAGTGTTAAAAAGAAAAGTGAAATATAGATATTTATTATCACTATACTGGCTAATTGACGTATATCCCCACAACCATAGTAAAACAGATGAAGTATTTTCTGGAACTTTAGCTATAGTTAATGGAATTAATGAGCTTTATAAATTTTTTTATTTAATTGAAGGAAAATCCTTCCTTATATGGAAAAATTACCTTTATATGTTGAAACAACAAAGCTAGGGAAAAGATTTAAACCATTACTAACTAAAGTTTTAAATCTAGTTACAGGTTATAAATTTGAAAGGATCAATGTGTGGGATAGGCTTGATAAGGCTATAGAAATATTATTATATGGAGATAAAAGTAAAGAAGCCTATGAACTATCGGAAGCTTGCGATAAGGCAATGATAGATTTAGGTATTGAAAAATACTGGGTAGAAGCAGGATATGACAATATAGATGAATTATTACATGGGAAACTAGGTCCAACTCCATAAGAATAGGGGGATTTTCATTGAAGGCTATAGAAATCGAAGCTAAAAGTGCTCTACATAAATTAAAAAGAAGGGGATTACCTTATAAATATGATCTAAATATCTATAGAGGATGCTCCCATGGATGCAAATATTGTTACGGAGAAAGTAGTCATAAATATTTAGGAAATACGGATTTCAACAAAGAGATATATGTTAAATCGAACATTATTGAAGTATTAGAACGGGAGTTATATTCCTCAAAGTGGAAAGGTGATATTATAAATATTGGAGGGGTATGTGACAGTTATCAATCAATAGAAAATAATTACAAACTAATGAGAGATATTTTGAAACTTATGATAAAATATAAAAATCCAATAATTATTAGTACAAAATCCAATTTGATTTTACGGGATTTGGATTTAATAGATGAGTTGGCTAAACATACCTATGTAAATATTGCTCTTTGTATTACATCAAGTAATGATGATGTATCAAAAAAAGTTGAGCCAGGTGCCAGTCTTCCGGTAGAAAGATTTAGAGCATTATCTGAAATTTCAAAAACGAAAGCCAATACAGCCCTTCATATGATGCCAATATTGCCCTTTTTAGCGGATGATGAAGATACACTAGAAACCTTAGTAAAGTGGGCTAAAGAGTCAGAGGTAGACTACATGTTAACGGGAATGTTATATTTAACTGGGGGTATCAAAAAGAGATACTTATCATTTATTAAAGAAGATTATCCTAAGTACTATGTTCCCTATTGCAGATTATATCCAAAGGGAGGAGCAGATAAAGACTATAAGAGTAAGATTCATGGTTTTCTAGCTGAAATGAGAAAAAAATATAATGTAAATAATAACTATTCAAAGGCTCTCCCTAAAAAAACAACTAATATCTAGCCATTATTAATATAGATTTATTATATAAAAATTTCAGAGAATTAAAAAAATAATAAATTGAAAAAGTACAAATCCCCTAATAACTAAAATATTATAAAGAATGGAGGAAAATGATATGAAAAAGTATACAGAACTAATTATGGTAAGACATGCAAAAGTGGAATACACACCAGATGATAAAGAGAGGGCATTAACAATGGAAGGTAGGGAACAAAGAAAAGATGTATTAGATATTTTAAGAAAAAGGGAAGTAGATGCCATCTACTCCAGTCCATTTATAAGGGCAGTGGATACCATTAAGCCCTATGCTGAATATAGGGGAATAGAAATTGAAATAATAGATGACTTAAGGGAACGTAAGGTGTCAGATCATTTTATAGATGATTTTGAAACCTTTGCAATTAACCAGTGGAAAGACTTTGGCTATAAACTCCCCTATGGAGAATCACTAAATCAAGTACAACAAAGAGGTGTACAAGCTATAGAAGAAATAATTAATGATAATAAAGGAAAAACAATCGTTGTAGGGACCCATGGAACTTTTTTATGTGTATTATTAAACTACTATTATAAAAAGTGTGACTATAATTTCTGGGAAAAATTAAAAATGCCTGCCATTATATCAATAATAGTAGATGCTGAAGGGAGTATCGATAGAATTTATGAAACAGAATTAAACGGTGAAATAATAAATATATTATGAGAAATGGAGTCTTTTAATAAATTCCAAACCAGTTATATTCCATTATAGGTAATATATTATGAATAAGTAGAGGGGAATTTATTCTCCGCCATAATAATAGGGAAAAACGATAGACCGTACTTTTTTAATAGAGCTAGTGACTTATAAAGGGGAGTGACTTATATGACAAAATCACAAGACAAATTATTTAAAGAAGGATTAAAAGAACAGAATCTATCAAAACTTAAAAAAGTAGCAAAGGGGGATGTTCATAGTCATTGTGGACTGGGACTTAGATTTTCCACATTTAATAAGTGGGCAGGCGGTAGTGTAACTAAACCACCGAAAGCCATGGATGGTATTAAAGGATTAGATAAGTATATCTTCAATGAAACCATTGGGTATATAAAGACAGGAAAAGATGTGGAATTCTTGATAGAAGAAGCTGTAAAGGAAGCCATAAGTGACGGAGTAACAGTGCTAGAACCTAGTATAGATTGTCATGATATCACTTATTTTAACAATGAAAATGATTTTTTGGATGCAATAATGGCAATTAAAAATAAATATAAAGACAAAATAGACTTTAGACCAGAAGTCGGTATGCCTAAACTTATATCCCCTGGGGCATTAGAAGACTTACTGATACCTTGTATAGACAGCGGAATATTTAAATCTATAGATTTATATGGAAATGAAACTAGGGATGATGATTATGAGAGATTAAAAAAATATTATCGATATGCAAGAAAAAAGGGGTTAAAACTTAAAGTCCACGCAGGTGAATTTCAAGGACCAGAGAACATAAAAAAAGCTATAGAAATACTAGATGTAGATGAAATTCAACATGGCATATCATCTGTAAATGATCAATATGCAATGGACCTTATAAAGGAAAGAAATATTAGACTCAACATTTGTCCAAGCAGTAATAGAATATTAGGTTCGGTCAAAGATATGAAAAAACATCCATCAAGAAAATTATTTGATCAAGGTATAAAAATCACTATAAATACCGATGACTTATTAATTTTTGATAGTGGCGTTTCAGAGGAGTATTTATACTTATATAAATTGGGTTTATTTAATGAAGATGAGTTAAATGAAATAAGAAAAATGTCATTGATATAAGGCTTAATAACTATACATGATAGACCAGCTAGTAAAAGTCAAGAGTATTTAAGTGAAAAAATTTAAATTCTCTAATATTAAATTTATGCATGACAAAAAGACCTTTGAAAAACACGAACAATGGCCAAATTTAGGCTTTTAAAATTGTGAAATTTTTAAGCTATGCAATTAGTCTAGAATTATTTTCTAAATACATCTTAGAGTGTAGTTTAGGCTCC
>NZ_JBAKFX010000032.1:0-47011 GCF_037577855.1 Dethiothermospora halolimnae
CCTCTATTTACATCTGCCTACAGGTACAAAATCCATGTATGTAGAGGCTCCATGTCAATGGCGAATCGGGAACGAAGAAATTATACCTTTTTCAAATTAAATGCGACAACTTACTTGACAAACACCGAGATGTAGCTTTATCAGAATCAACGGTTAACCTATCTCCACTTATCTCGACTTTTATTTCTTTATTAGGAGATACTACATAATTTAATGTATTACTCTTTATTTTATTTAATATTGTTTTTATATCAACATCATCTACACCTTCTTGAGCTAAAAGCTCATGGGTTACAGCAATACTTAATATCCTACTGATACTCTCATTAAAAGCTTTTTTAACAGTATCATCATCTATTCGTCTAGATTGCAATCTTAAAAGACTTGCTATTGTTTGAAGATTATTCTTCACTCTATGGTGTATTTCTTTTATTGCTACAGATTTAAGTATCAATTCTTTTTCCTTTTCTCTAGCTTCTGTTATATCCTTTATTAGCATGTTCACCCCAACTACTTTTTCTTTTCTCTTCATTATCGCATATTTTATCTGTAAAGATAACCTTCCTATTTTAACTTCAGACATTTCATAAGAAGCTTCTTTGATTATTTTATCAAAAGGTGTTTTATCTAATACTAAATTATCAAACCTCATTCCTCTAATAGCATCTTGATATCCTAACTTTTTATATAGTGCCTTGGCTCCTGGGTTTACATAGGTTGCTATTCCTTCTTTATCAAATATAATAATGGCCTCATTTAGATAACTTATTATATTTTTTGTTTCTTCCATAGATACCAAAGTCTTAGTAAGTTCTTCAGTAGTTTGAGATAATATTTCCATTTGACGATTCTTTTTAATATTATCAGTTAAATCTTGTTCCATTATTAATACTCCGATTACCTCTTCCTTATCGTTTTTTATTGGTATGGTACTTTGTACTACTTTCTTATTTTCTTGGGTTATAGCCTTTAAATCTCTAGTAGGTATTCCTGTATTTAATGTTCTAAGGGTTGCAGGTTCATTTTCTCTTAAAGCCAGTTGACCAATAATTGATTCTTTGTACATAGATTTATTATTCGATGGTTTGCTCTGGGCTAGTACTACAGCCATATTAGAATCTTTAGTTAGGCAATCTAAAAAAATATCCGCACCTACAAGATCTGCTATATGAGGTAAGACTTCCTTTATTTTTTCCAACTTTTGAATGTCCGATATTGATAAGTTGGTATGTTCCTTACACATAGTTTGAAACATTTTTATCTCTCCTATAAAAACTTATTTATCTTAACTATTATTTATTATTATTGCCTCCGCAACATTCTTCATTGGACACCTTTTATCCATACTGATTTTTCTTATCTTATTATATGCTTCTTCTTCTGTCATTCCATCTTTTATAAGAATTCCTTTGGCCTTTTCAATTAACTTTCTATTGCTTAATTTTTCTTTACTCTCTTCTGCTTCTTTTTTCATCTTCTCTATCTCTTCACTTTTTGAGATAGCTACTTCAATAGAAGGTAAAAGAGTTCTTTCATTTATCGGTTTTACAACATAACCCATAACTCCCATTTGTTTTGCACTTTCTATAAATTCTTTGGTACTATAGGCTGTTAATAAAACAACACATTTAGCCAAATTTTCTTCTTTTATCACCTTTGTTGCTTTCAAGCCATTGAGTAAGGGCATTTTTATATCCATTAAAACTAGGTCTGGATTAAACTTGCGACATAACTCTATTGCATCAAAACCATCTGAAGCTTTTCCTACCACTTTGTAGCCAGCTTCTTCTAATATTTCACAAATATCCATTCTAGTAATAGGCTCATCTTCGGCTATTACTATAGTCTTTTCCATCATTTTTCCTCCCTTAAGGTATATATTGATATAATATTTTAAAATACTAAATATTAAGTTTACTTTTCTTCTAATAATGCTCTTATATTATTTATGCCTTCATTATTGATAGAACTTACTTCAAACATTTTTTTCACACCAGCCATCCTTAAATATTTAATAGCTTGATTAACATCTTTGTTTTCACAATCTATTTTAGTTACAATCCCTACCACCGGCTTATTAAACATTGATGCAAAGCCCGGTGGAAATACTAGCTGATCACTGGTTGAGTCTTGAACTAAACCTATAATATCACAATCAGATGAAGATACTATTAGTGCATTATAAAATCTTCTATTCTCTATATATTCCCCTGGGGTGTCTAGTACTCCATTTTTATACTCTATAGCTTGGGTTTTTTTATATTTTATATTTTTTTTATTAAGTGATTGGGTTAATGTAGTTTTTCCACATCCAGTTTTTCCTATCAGAATAATCTTTTTCATAATTTCCTCCTAAGATCTAGTTATACTAGTAGATGTAAAGGATAATATATTTCCTAAGGTATTTAAAACTTCCTTTAATGCTGATTCAACACTTGATACATCTCCTATTATAACAACTGACCCACTAAATCTATCGAGAAATCCTATTTCCACATCAGCAGTTTTCGTGGCAATATCTGATGCTATAATCGATGCTTCACTGGGAGTAATAGTCAGTATCCCTATAGCATCACTATATTCATCGCTAAGTCCTAACTTACCATATATATTAGGGTCTGGATTGGCTATTAAGTGGGCCAATGTAACCTGTTTTCCAGGTACATACTCCTGAACAACCCTCTGTTTTTCCTCTTGTATCATAGTATCAATCCTTTATTGAGTATAATTGCTACAAAAAAAGCCTACAAGAAGATACAAATAATCCTCTTGCAGGCTCCGTTGCCTATATATTTCGTGCACCCCGTTGTGCAATCTCTTACTTTATGTTAATATTATATCAAAATATATCTGATCTTGCAATAATAAATTTTACTTAACTTGCTCTAAAGAATATCCCTCTTCAGTTAACAAGTTAATAATACCATTTTCCCCAATTAAATGACCTGCTCCAACTACTATAAAGTATGTGCTATCATTTTCGTCTTTTAAGTATTTTATGACTGTATCTGTCATATGTCTATCTCTGTCTTTCCAGAATACCGTATTATATTCCTTTGTAAATTCATCACTATTGTCGTCTTTATCAGCTCCAAGAGCTTTCTCAAACTCCTCTACATTACCATTTTTCCAAGTCTTTAATAAGCTTTTTAGAGCTTTAACTGTTTCATTTTCATTTGTATCTTTTTCTTGCTCTTCTTTATTTGTATCTTTGTTATCTTCACTTTCTTCTACAGTTCCCTTTTCCAGTCCATTTAACAACTCTAAAAGTTGATGTTCCTGTAGTTCTGGTGAAAGGCTGTTAAACATATCAAACTGAAATTTAGCTCCTTCGATTTCTTTTATATCTTTATTTTCCATAGCTCTTGTTAAGAAATACATATCTACTCCCATAACAGCTTGTAACTCTCCACCTTCAGTTATATTCATGCCACTTAATGCAAGGGTTACATACCATGGCTTAAGGTAATCAAACTGATTGGGATTCATGCCAAACTCTTCAAGTACATTATTTAATTTTTTATATGTCTCCTCTGATACATGATCCTTTATAGTAGTTCCATCTTTATATATACCAACTTCCGCTAAATAGCTTTGTACTGCACTTTGATCTAGTATATTTGCCTCAACTCCAAGATATTCAGCCTCTTTGTATGCTTTTTCAATTTTAGTACTCAAAGGATAAATATCACTATTAGCTAAATGAATTGAACCTAATAGATAAACTTCACTGTTATCATCATATATCCTATACATTATTCCTTTAGAGGCTCTACCAGTTTCTCTTATTATCTTTTCATATACCCTTTTAGCTAATGCTATAGCTTCTTCTCTAGTACAAATAGCTTTAGGGGCTAATATTTCTTCTGACTTTCCATTTAAAATATTTTTCCCATTAAGGTATGTAATGGCACTAATAGCTTCATTAGAAACATTATCTATATCTTTAAATTTTAGCTCATGTTCTATATCTAAAGATAAATCAGGTTGAGCTGCCTTTATTGTATTATAAAAACCTTTAACCATCTCTTCTCTTGTAATATTATCTTTAGGTAAGAACTTATTATCTTCTACCCTGTCAATTATTTTAACACTATATGCCTTTGATACATCAACACTTTCTGTATCATTAAATGGCTTCTCTTTTACAACCTGTATTTCTTTATTAGTTAATTTCTCATAAAGTTTAACTAATAAACTTACAAATTCTTCCCTTGTAATACTTTTCTTTAAACTTTCATAAGAACCTTTGGGTATCATCTTATATGAATCTGCCCATTTAACATCATTAATTGCCCAAGTGCTTGCCTTTTGTATTTCCTGTGCTTTATTGATACCATCTTCATTATTTCCATAAGCCATACTACCAAAACTTCCAAAGATTATACCAACAATAAGTAAATAAGATAGTAACTTTGATTTCATTCTCATATAAATCCCTCCATTTTTATCTATTGTATACCTCGAAAAGCTATGTATACTTTAGCATTTATTTTTCATATTGTCAATTATTTCTCAATTAAACAATAAAAAATAATTAAGGTATAAATTTATTTAAATAAATTTATACCTTAATTATCAGTTTTTACTCTATGGTTAACTTCTAGTTGATTATAGAATTTTATTCTTTATTGGTAGATTTGTATTCTCCTAACTTATCATTATGAACCCTGTCTATTAAATCCAAAACCTTTTCTTTTATAATATCTCTAGTTTCTCTAAAACCTTCTATTGGTCCTCCTGATGGGTCTTCAAGACCCCAATCTTCTTGATGTTTACAAGGTACATATGGGCAAGTTACTCCACATCCCATTGTAATTAATATATCTATTTCCTCAGGAATATCTGTTAAAAGTTTAGGATAGTGTTTTGACATATCCACCTCAGCCTCTTCCATGACTTTCACAGCTTTAGGTTTTACTTCTGGATAGTCCTCTGTGCCTGCTGAATATACTTCTAAAACATCACTTCCTAATCTTTTAGCCCATCCTTCTGCCATCTGGGACCTGCAAGAATTATGGATACACACAAATGCTACTTTTTTCTTCATTTATATCTCTCCCTTATCTTTTATTTGGAAACCAATGTTTCGTGTTGTTTGCTATTTTAACAAGGGTTAACATAAGAGGTACTTCCACTAATACTCCTACAACGGTGGCTAGAGCAGCTCCTGATTGTAACCCAAACAGTGATATAGCTACAGCAACAGCTAGTTCAAAGAAATTACTTGCACCTATCATTGCCCCTGGAGCCGCTATATTATGGGGTAACTTCCATAACTTTGACCATCCATATGCAAGAAAAAATATGAAAACTGTTTGTATTATAAGAGGTACTGCAATAAGCACTATATGGAGGGGATTATTTAATATAACCTCTCCTTGGAATGAGAATATTGTTATTAGTGTTAATAACAGTCCTATTATAGTTACATTATCAAATTTCTTTAAAAATACATTTTCAAAATAATCTATGCCTTTACTTTTAACTATATATTTTCTTGATAAATATCCTCCTATAAAGGGTATCACTACAAATAATACAACTGAAAGAAACAAAGTATTGTATGGTACAGTAACATTACTTACACCTAATAATAGTGCAACTATTGGAGTAAATGCAAATAATAATATTATATCGTTTACTGCAACTTGTACCAATGTATATGCAGGATCTCCTTTAGTTAAATGACTCCATACAAATACCATTGCTGTACATGGTGCTGCCCCAAGCAATACTGCCCCCGCTAAATAATCCGATGCTAAATCCTCTGGTATTAAATTTTTAAATACTATTTTAAGGAAAAATGCTGATATTAAATACATTGTAAAGGGTTTTATTAACCAATTAGTAACACAAGTTATTGTAAGTCCCTTTGGTTTTTTAGTAGCCTCTACTATACTTGAAAAGTCTATCTTTAACATCATTGGATAAATCATAAACCATATAAGTATTGCCACCGGTATAGACACTTTAGCATACTCAAATCTACTTAACATTTCAGGAAACTCAGGAATAAACTGTCCAATGGCTACCCCTATAACTATACATAAAGCTACCCACAATGTTAAATATCTACCGAAAAAATCTAATCCTCCACTTTGTTTTTTACCTTCTTGTGTCATTTTCTTTTCCTCCTTATTTGTTTTTTATACTGCAACTACTTTTTACATTATTGCAAATACAGTTCTCCTTATAAGATGTTAACTTTTTAATAAAATTAACTATTTCTTGGGACGTATCATTATTTATTGAATAAATTACCCACTTCCCACTTTTCTTTGAGTTTACCAGACCTGCGTGTTGCAATATCTTCATATGATGGGATATTGTCGGTTGGGTCAAATTTAACCCTTCCATAATATCACAGGCACATAATTCCCCACATGAGAGCATATCTAATATAAGCAATCTATTTTTATCAGATAATGCCTTAAATATTTCTATCTCTTTATCCAAATTAATCCCTCCATTTAGTTTATATAGATACATATCGATATGTCTATTCGTAGAATAATATAAATATCGATGACTGTCAATATATTATTTGTTAAAGTTAGGTTAAATATAACAAAGCCTTTAAATCATTATCCATATTATTCTTTGACCCATTAAAATTCCCACGACAATCAGATAAGATAAAAAAAATATACATATCAAATAATTCAATGGTGAAATGCCATTTTTTAAAACTTTAATTTTTAGGTTTTGGTAATTACACTTGTTTAATGGCAACTTTTAAGTAATTTTGTACAAGAAAGCTATACACTGAATTAGACAAAATAAAAAATCACCGTTGTTATCTCGGTGATTTTTTGTCTAAAGATTTAGAATTATTGATAAATCTTTAAGTATTTTGGGTTTATATTTAGCGGTATTTGGAATAATAATTAGCCCTTTAACTTATATGCATCTAGGTTTATAGTTCTCCTACATTGTGAAGCGACATAATTATCATGAGTTACAATAATAACTGTTTTTCCCTGCTTATTTAGTTTTTTTAGTAATGAAATTACTAAGTCTCGATTTTGTTCATCTAGTGAACCAGTTGGTTCATCTGCTAATATTAAATCACTCTCTTGTAATATTAATCTCATAATAGCGACCCTTTGCTGTTCTCCACCACTAAGTTGATATATTTTCTTTTTCTTAAGATTTGTAAACCCAAAATCCGAAATCAAATTATTTATCCGTTTATTTTTTTCTCTTTTGTTCAATTTTTTATAAGTTAAGGCTAGTTTTAAATTCCATAATACAGTTTCGTCGTCAACGAGACCATAGTTTTGGAATAAATAGCCTATTTTATTTCTACGTAACAACATTGCTTTTTTAGAGTTAATTTGTGGGTTTTTATGATTATAAATATATAGATTTCCTTCATCTTTTCGAGAAATAAGACCTATGATATTTAACAGAGAGGTTTTACCACTACCACTAGCACCTACAATGGCAATCATTTCTCCTTCTTTTACTGATATATTAATATCAGATAAAACTGTTACTTTTCCAAATGATTTAGTTATATCTTCTAGCTTTAATAATTCCATTCTTTACGCTCCTTTTACAATTTCACCAACATCTTTATTTATAATTTTCTTATAAAAATAAATAAGAAATATAAAATCTACTGTTATAATTATTAAATATATATACATATTATATTTAAAAAAGTAGACTGGCGCAGCAAATAGTAATAATAAAACAGAAATCAATATATTGTTTTTAAGTGAAGCAACAATATTAAATCCCATTATATACTCTATGCTATGTTTTTTTCGATTAATCATTATGTCAATATAATTTGAAATATATAACATAAATAGTACCGTTACTAGAAATAAAATAGCAAATACCATAGATTGATACATAATAAACTGGTAATTATGAATTGTGGTCATAAAAGGAGTTAATAAAGTTGATGCACTTAACAATTTATTTAATCCATATTGACTTAGTTTTTTAGAAAAATCATTTCTATCATTTAAATCAAAACTTATTTTCCCATTTCCTAATAAATTCAGGTAATAAGTACTTCCCAAGTTACCATTATCCACTATAATGATAGAATCCTTCAACTCAGTTTCTGTCCCAAGTAATTTGTAACTTTGATTGTCTGAAATATAAATAATATCAATATTATTTATTTTATTCTCAACGTTAGTTGAGATTTTATTGAATTTATTGTAATTTAATAAATCTTCATACTGCTTTATATAGTAATTTTTAATTTCAGCTTCTCTATCTTTATATTTTTGTGGCACCAATATAGATGGTTTCTTTATATCCAAGCTATCTATATAATTTTGTTGAATATCTTTCAATTGCATAAATTTATTTATATATCTTTCATTTAAAACAATGTAGTTTTCTTTATAGGAATTTAATACACTCTCTTTTGTTAAATTAAAATCCTCTATGTAAGAATCAGTTATGTTTGGATCTATCAGTAATGCTTTGCTTTCTCTATCATAAAAATTATATAGTTCCTTAGCATTTTTTCCAACATTCTCTAGTAAGTTTGGATTATTATAAATTTTATCATACTCATCTACGTTAAATCCATTAGATGTAAAATAACCATCTAATTTTTTATATTTTTTAACATATTCCATACTGCTTTTATAATTTTCATAGTTTGTTATAAATGTCGAAACAGAAATAGTAACAGCTAGTATTAAAATAAACTTTGTGATTTTTAATGTATAATTTAACTTGTCAGAGTATATCTTATTTTTTATAATAGAACTTATATCTATAAATTTAATACTAATTTTAGTAATAAAGAGCATACCTATATTTACAAAAATGGCGCAAACTAAAAATAAAAACAAACCAATAAAATAAAGAATAATAACTTTATCCATAATATAAAGATAAATAAAGTGTATAGCCATAATTATCAGTGCAATTAACACTTCTAATATCAAAAACTCTTTGAACACATCTAGTATCATTCGAGAAGATGAGTAGCCAAGTATTTTCTTTATTGCATTTTCTTTATTTCTCATAAATGTATATATAAACAATATTAGTTGAGTTAATAAAACTAATGTTATTATATTTAAAAAGTTATATTTTATAATTTGTGTATACTCTATTTGGCTTTCTTTATAATCTATTATATTTATTTCTAAGTTTGTAGCAATATTCATAATTTTTTTTCGTGATAAATCAGTATAAAACACACCAGTGCTATCTATAAAGTCTGCTTTAGTTAAACTATAGTACTCAAAAATTTTATTCTTTTTATTAGATTCCATTTTGGGAATATCATTAACTTGACTATGGTATATTTCATATACAAACTCATCATTTTTTGCTATAGGTATTTTAATAATCTGTAAGCATCTAGTATCATTTTTCAGATAATTTCTTTGAAAATACTCATAAAATTTCTTTAGTGAATTTCCATTGGCATGCTCTATTTGATATGACTCCAGATTAGAGTCTCCCACATTATTCAATGCGTAAATATCATAAATCGATTGATTGAATACAAAAGATAGTAATAGCAATTGACCTAATAAAAAAATAATTAAAAACTTTTTCATAACGCCTCCATTTTTTATCAAAAAAAGAATTGGATTTATAGATCATGTATTTTTAATTAAAATTCAAACTAATTCCTTCTGTAAAAGTCATAATGTGATGTTTCATTAGCATACCACTTTCTATCTGCTTGCTTATAAGCTCTGTCGTTTTTCCACCCACTAGTATATTTATTTCCTCCTACTTTAACAGTAGCTTTTACTTTATACAATCTGCCGTCATCAGGTCTGCGATCAAAGATTTTTGAATATACTTTAGTATCAGTTTGTCCACCATCGTATATCAAATCACCACCTGCAAGTTTTTTAGCAAAAACAAGTGTAGAGGATAAAATCATTACCATAGAAATACTAAGTATAGCAGTTCTTTTGAAATTTTTCATTTAAAGCCTCCTTTAAATAGTTACTTGTAATACTATAATCCAATTCTTTTTTGACCTTAGTATAATATTAGAATTAAATTTATGTAAAACTAATTCTTAATAAAAGTAATAATATCATTTAAAATAGTGAAAGTCAAGCACTTTTTATAATATATGGATTTTAATACTTTAGTTGCCAGTAAGAAAATCACATGTGTAAAAAGTTTTTATTATACATATTTTACCGCCAGTGGGTTCAAGAGACTCATATATCCTAAAAAACAATACACTTCCTCTCCCCATAATATTTTTATAATGTGAACATTAGAATTCTTCCACTTTGTTACTGCCACCTTCAAGCTATTAACCCGGCAACATGCCGCAGAAACATAAAGGTCACTGACATTATGCCAGTGACCTTCCAATCTCAAAAGCTTTTTCTTTTAATTTTTTATTTTCCGATACACTATCTTTTTCAAAACATTTAGTTGCTATAAGTCGCAAATGTTTTTTCAGTCCCATAGGTTTTAATGCTTTTTCTAGATACCTAAAATATCTTCTAAAAAATATATTAAATGGAGCTGCTTGTGTATACAACATAACAAGTTTTTTATCCCCAAATCGTGGTCTATGATTCTTATCAGTTAATGGAAAAAACCTGTCTAATAACAATTTTACTTGACCTGATACCTGATAGATATATACAGGGGAGCCTATAACGACCACATCAGCATCTTTAATATCAGCATATACTTCAACCATATCGTCTTTAATACAACATACACCATTTTCCCTACAATACAAACATCCTTGACAACCTTTTATATTCATATCATTTAAGTAATATATTTTTATTTCTGCTCCTTCTTTCTTAGAGCCATTTATAACTTCATTTACTAATTCACTTGTATTCCCTTTTCTCCTAGGACTACCTACAAAAGCAACTATCTTCTTCATAACTTCATCCTTTCCATAAAATCTATTATTCTATTTTCAAAAGAATTTCTTTTACTGTTTTCAGCGATATAGATAAATCTGTTATGTCATTATCCTCTAAGTCTAATAACTTACTTTTCAGATTATTAGTAACTGATTCTTTATGTTTTTCAATAAGTTCTTTTCCCTTTTTAGTTAATTTAATATTTATATACCTTTTGTCCTCTTCATTTCTTATTTTCTTTATCAGCTTTTTATTTATTAACTTTCTTACTATAGGGGTCATATTAGGTTTGGAAATGCATAACTGTTTACCAATTTCCGATATTGACAATTGCTCTGAATCCTCAATAAGAAAAAGGACTTGAAAATGGGATTGGGATAAGCCAATATTTTCATTATATTTATCAGGTCTTATTAATTTCTTACTAAACACAGGTAATATAGAAAATAAGCTATCCACAACTGATTCAAAATCTTTATTCTCCATACTTTCACCTCAGCAAATTAATATAACACATATAATAGTTATGATATCATAACTATTATATGTGTTATATTATAGAATCTTTTATAGAAAGTCAACTATTATAAAGAATAAAGGCAACTTTATTGCCTCTTTGTTCTGTGCAGAGTGCAAGGAGCAGGGAGTTGGTGAACCCATAAATATTTTATTAAAATACGGGCCTTTTAAAACCTTCTCCTAAAATTTCAGCAGTATCTATAATAGACATAAAGGACTTTTTATCAACATCATCAAGTATTTTTTTAACTTGAGCCAACTGTCTAGTTGATACCACGCAGTAAATTATCTTTCTTTTCTTTCTCGTATATGCTCCTGCCCCATCTATAAATGTGACACCTCTCTTTATTTTCTTCATTAGCGCTTTTGATACTTCCTCCTCTTTTTTGGTGACAATTAAAAGGAGTTTCTTCTTATCAAAGCCTACCATAATCTTATTCATAACAGTTGTGGCTATAAATATACTTATGAGAGTATATATTGCCAACACATAGCTATCAAAGGTAGCATTTAATAATACAATAACAGCATTTAACATAAAAAATACTGAAGAAACACTTATTTCGAAACGCTTTTTTAAAATAATAGCTACTATGTCAGTACCTCCTGTTGATGCTCTATTTCTAAAAATAAGTCCACTACCGATGCCATTAAATAATCCTCCATAGATAGCCGATGCCAAAGTATCATTTACTCTAATTGTTGTACTAAGAGACTCTGTAAGTATTAAGAAAAAGGATAAACTTGCCATACCTATAATACTTACAAATGCAAAATCTTTATCAATCTTTTTAAGACCTATTAAAAAAATAGGTATATTTAATAATAGTAAAAACCAACCCGATGGTAAACCAAGTAAATATTGAAAAACTATAGCTAACCCCGATACTCCAGCTGCTAAAAGGTTATGGGGTATAATAAATAAATTTATTCCCAATGCTATAATAAACGAACCTACAATTATTAAAAAGATCCTTGATAGGTTTTCCTTAGATAAAATTTTTTTAGTCATTTAAGCCCCCCCAATTTAATAAGTATATCCTATAATATTACACCCTATTATTCCTTTACCCAACAAAAGTTCTATTAAAATCTCTATTAAGGGTTTCACTAAAAGATAATTTCCATTAAAATATAGATATGTTTATATGAAAGTTTGTTATGGACACTATAAATATAATTTAATATAGAGAGTGTATTCTATTTTCAAGGAGGTAAAAAATGATTAAACGTACATTAGAACAAATTCAAAATATGGTTATGGGCCATGGACTTAAAGCAAAGGATAAAAATATTTCTATTAACGGAGTTTCCATAGACACTAGAACTATTAAAAAAAATCAACTTTTTATTCCTATTAAGGGTGAACGATTTAATGGACATAAATTTATACAAAGTGCAATTGATAATGGTGCCATAGCATCATTATGGTGTGAATCCGAACCAAAACCTGATGTTGATATTCCATTAATATTTGTTAAAAACACAGTTGATGCTATTCAAAGATTATCAAAAAAATATAGAAATCAACTGTCTACTAAAATCATAGGTATAACTGGAAGTAACGGAAAGACTTCTACTAAAGATATATTATCAAGTATATTAAAAACCAAGTATAAAACCCACAAGACTTATGGCAATTTAAATAATCATTTGGGGGTTCCATTAACTTTATTATCAATGGATGAAGATACCGAAATGGCTGTCATTGAAATGGGAATGTCCAGTTTAGGTGAAATTGAAGTATTGACTAATATAGCTACTCCCGATGCTGCTATTATAACTAATATAGGTGAAGCACATCTTCAAGACTTAAAATCAAAGGAAAATATTATTAAAGCAAAATTAGAGATTGTTAAGGGTTTAAAAAGAGATGGGCTGTTTGTATACAATGGTGATGACCCAAGACTATCTTCTGCCGTAGACCAACTAAATTTAAAACAGAAAACAAGAACCTTTGGAGAAAATTCCTCTAATGATTATGTACTTAAGGCTATTTCCATTGATTATAAGGGCCTTTCCTTTGAGATCCCTAGTCAAATGTCTCCAACACTTTTTCTACCTATGCTAGGTAGTCATCAAATATATAACGCAACAGCAGCTATTGCTGTGGCTAAACATTTTGGTATATCTTTTGGTTCAATAAAAGAAGGACTTAAAAATGTTAATTTAACTAAAATGAGAAGTGAACTTATCCATGGAGATGGTTTTGACATACTAAATGATTCATATAATGCTAATCCTCCCAGTACAAAAGCGGCCCTTGATACCATATATCCTTTAAATAATTATAAACAAAAAATAGTGGTTTTTGGTGATATGCTAGAATTGGGAGACCAGGAAATCCATATGCATGAAGAGATTGGCGATATAATAGACTTAGATAAAATAGATTATTTTTTTACAATAGGTACCCTTGCAAAATATGCTGCAAAGAAAGCCCAAACTAAAACAGATAAGAATATAATCTTATCTTTTACTAATAAAAATAAATTAGTTGAAAGTATTAAGGATGTTTTAAAAGATAACTCCCTTATCTTATTAAAGGGATCTAGAGGGCTGGCTTTAGAAGAAGTAGCCGAAGCTTTATTAAATAAAAAAAATTAATATGACTTTATATACAAAATATTTTTGTCAGTATAACTAAAAAAAGTATCAAATTTCATCTCCCTTTAGTGGAACACTAATATGGGAGGTGATTTTTTGATAAATAATGATATCAACGAAAATGGATTAGGTAATTTAGAACTTGCCCACCTTTCTTCCGAAGAATTAAAGAAAATTAAAGCTATTGAAAATGAAATAAATAAAAACTATCATGGAGATAAGGTTGCTTTAATGGCCCTTAACGCAAATAAAAAATTAAAATAGAACATTTAGAACAAAAAGCGCCGTTGGCGCTTTTTTGTTCTATGCAGAATACAAGGTACAGGGAGTTGGTGACCTATAGTATATCTAGGAGTCTAAGCTATTAAATCTTTTATCTCAGTTTCATTTCTTCCCCTATGATATTATTCCATGTATTAAATATTGGTCTTATTATTTGAGGCCCTACTTTAGATATAATTACTAGTCTTGAAGTATCCTTTTCTTCATTTACCCTTTTAAAGTCAACTAACTTATTTACTACATCAACTTGGTTCCAGCCATCTTCTAATCTAAAAAAACCTTTTATTCTATATGTGTCCTTCTTTATATTATCTAGAAATTTATTTAGGTCTTCTTTTTTAACGGTTCCATCAAATGTTAAATTTAAAGTCTTCGGTTTATTTTCTGGTGTATTAGTTGTATCTTCAGACCCAATCATACCTGTTTCTAATAAATCTTCATCTAAAAAATTATAATCTATCTTTCCAAAGGCTGATGTTTGTATTTTAACCCTATTATTTATTTCTTTTATTTTTTCTTTAATTCTATTAGCAGTATCATTATCGATTAAATCAGTCTTATTTATTATAACTAAGTGACAATGCTTAAGTTGTCTTTCCACTGTTTCTATGTCATCTAACTGTTCTAAAAAATTAACTCCATCAACTAGACAAATAGCTCCTTTATATTCATATAAATCTCCCTTTGTTACTTCGATTCCCTCTAGGATTTCCCCTATATTAGAAGGGTCTGCCAAACCAGAACTCTCTACAAATAAATATTCAATATCCCTATCTGCCATTTCATTCATAGCCTCAACAAAGGATATCTTAAGACATGAACAAAATATGGATCCTCTATTTAGTTCAACTAATTCCATTCCATCTTTTTTTATAATCTCCCCATCTATACCAATTTTACCAAACTCATTTTGAATGATTCCAATTTTCTTTCCTTCTAAATCTTTTAATACATTAGTTAAAAACGTAGTCTTTCCAGATCCTAAAAATCCAGTTAAAATATATAACTTTATTTTTTCTTTCATTTTTATCCCTCCATTTTTAAGATTGGTTTAGTTGGGGATTATGAATCCCTCAAAAGCTAAAAGAGACTTCGAGTTTCCAACAATTAAGTTTGATTACGAAACTCATAATTAAGTAACTTCCAGTAATAAATTAAAATTAGCATATTAGAAAATTCTAATATGCTAATTCCCTTATATAATATTCCATTGTATAGTCATTGTCAACCCTGTTTATATTGTCCACTGATTATGGATAATACCTACTAAATACCACTCATCATTATATTTTTCATATACTAATCTTAGACTTTGCCAATCCATTCCCTTATACTCCTCTTCAAAATAAGGAAAATAATATTCTACCACTATGGGATTATCGTATATTTTAAATTGATTTTCAAGCATATTTCCAGAGCTTAAAACTTTGTTATATCCAATTTCATCAGCTTCAGCAAAATCCTTATTGTATATAAACTCACTATAATAATCTCTAGGAGTAAGCTTTATCTCATTTCCCTTCCCATCATAATGGCCCCAAAGATAACTTTTATCATTTTTAAAGAAATTTTTCATCTCCTCTTTACTAAATACTATGTCATCATCAACGGATACATGGGTATATGGTGTAAATCTAACTCCCTTTTCTGGATGAACATACTTGGCTAGTTTTTCAAATTCTTTATTTTTAATAAAATTAATAACCTCATTGGACTTTGCACTTATTATTTCCTTTGCCTCTTCAGGAGGAATAATATCTACAGTTTCATTTTCCTTATTCTCCTCTTCTTTATTTTCTTTTTCATCATTATTTTTCTCTTTGTTTTCTTCTTTATCATTATTTTCGTTATCTTGCTGATTATCTTGATCCTTTTCTTCTATAACATCTTTATTATTTTCTTCATCCATGTTATTACCATTACTACAGCCTACCAAAACTGAAAAAACTAAAACAACTATGACTATTAGTATCTTCTTCTTATTAATAATATCTCTCCTCTCTTAAATAATTATCTTAACCCTTTGGTATCAATTTATCTCTTATTAATTTAAATACCACAATTTATCTATACTAATCATTTCCTATTTTTTCTAATAAAATAATATATTATATCCCCAATTACTCCAACTATAATACTTCCTATAGTTATATTGAAAAAGGAGACTCCCCCTACTAACCCTGAAAGCTTATATCCCTTGCTTATAAAATTGATCATAAGACCAAAACCAATTATTACTCCTAAAGTGGCTATTATTGGTGTTATTTTTCCTCCATAATAACCTGATAAGCAAATACCAACTGATGGGATTAAAGCTAGAATTAAAAGAGTAACTCCTTCTTCTGTTATATCAACTTCACTTAACTTTAAGTCAGAAAAAATCATGTACAGAGCTATAATAATGCCTGCTATTACAAAAAATAATGATATAAATATTTTTAACCAGTTTTTATCTTTCTTTTTTGGCATATCTTTAAATAAAATATTATCTCTCCTTTATTAATCCTTCTTATCAGTTATCACCATATGTTGTTTCTCCACATCCGATAGAGCTTTAAATACTTCAATTATAATTTCATTTGAAATTTCTTTACTTTTTCTGTTATAAAAAGATATAGCATGTTTTTCCCGTTTGTTTGCTTCTATAAGCAAGAGTTGGTCTGTATTATGTTTTGTATAATCTGGTTTACGCAACTTTGGTAGTTCTTTAAATCCACCTAATCTTTTATGTATCTTTGCATGCATAAACTCTATATTACTTAAGTCCTTTAACATCTTTTTAACCTTTTTATCTTTAGCTAATTTACTAGCTTCCCTATAGAATTCACCATTAAATACTTCTAATTTCATAGCTTTATCTAATATTTTTAAGCTTTCAGCATTTAATTTATCTTCATCTACATCATATATGTCCTTTTTTTTATCTATATAAATAATATCTACCCCACAAAAAGGGCAGTTTATTATATTTTCTTTTTTATTCTCATTAATAAAAGTTGAATTATTTAAATTGTAACTATTAGCTGTTATATTCATTCCACATATTAAACATTTTGTATTATCCATGATTATATCCCCCTATTCTATTTTATACCTTTACTAAAGTATATTATAACATAGTGGTAATAGTGAAAACAAAATGAAATGTATAAGGTGCAGAGAACAGGGAGTTGGAATTCCCATGAATATATGTGGGGCTTCAAAGACTGTATTTTTCAATAGGCTATAGGATTATGAATCCCCCAGCAACAACAAAAGTTATTAATCCTCCCGTAACTAATAAAAAAAGTTTGGATATATATCCAAACTTTTTTTATTATACTTCAACAGTTTCTAATACTAAAATATCTTCTTCAAAGCTAATATCTAATTCATTTAAAAGATCTGACTTACTTTTACCTACACTATGGGGTACTTCTAATATAGCTAGTTTATAACCATCTTTAACCTTTTGTTTTGCTTTATCCCTAAACCAATCTACATATATACATATTCTACTATTTAAATTAAAACCTCTAGAACAAAATACTTCTGTTTGCTCTAAATCTTCTAATTCATCAATTGTCTTTACAGAACTATTTGTTAGGATCTTTTCTATTTTTTCTTCAACATCTCTGTATGCTATTAAAAATACTGTATATTTATTAGACATGTTAATTTCCCCCTTTGTTATTATATTAACTATTTATACTATAATATCATACTTAACAGAAAGAACAAAGGTACTTTTGGTGCTTCTTTATTCTGTGCAGGGAGCAGAGATTGGTAATAATCTGGGGGATTACGAATCCCCCAGTAACTAATGTGGGTAAATTGGTAATAAAAAAAAGATTAGCTAAAAGCTAATCTTTCTCCCTGCTCTCTGTACCCTGTACTCTGCACTACAATTGGTGCCCAGAGGCGGAATCGAACCACCGACACGGGGATTTTCAGTCCCCTGCTCTACCGACTGAGCTATCTGGGCAAATGTGGTGGGCCTTCAGGGATTCGAACCCCAGACCTACCGGTTATGAGCCGGGCGCTCTAACCAACTGAGCTAAAGGCCCACATTTTAATATATTGGCTGGGACGGCAGGACTCGAACCTACGCATGCTAGAGTCAAAGTCTAGTGCCTTACCGACTTGGCGACGTCCCAATACTTTTCTAACGACCTTTATTATCTTAGCACAGACATATAATTTTGTCAACACTTTTCAACAAAATATTAACCGTATATTTTCTTATGATTAATAAAACAATAAATAGTATGAATGAGTTTAACTCTTTTAAACTTAACTATTAAATAACTATTATAGTTCCATAGCTAGGAGGGCAATGTTATGCAAGATGATCATAAAAAGCAACAGGAAGATATGAAAAAACATTTAGAAGAAAAATTATATAGTAGAAACTTTACTAAATTTGGTCTAGATATGAACCCAGTTGTATCAATAATAGCTGGATTAATTATTTTAGGATTCTCAATGTATGCCCTTAGTGATTTAGATAGGGCAAATAAAGTATTTGATGCTATAAAAACCTTTATTGTTTCCAAAGGATCTTGGTTATTTATATTATCTAGTAACTTTTTTATAATAACCTGCTTATTCTTTGCCTTTTCAAGATTAGGAAGTGTAAAGATAGGTGGAGTTCATGCTGAGCCTGAGTTTTCAAACTTTGCATGGTATTCTATGCTTATATCCGCCGGCATGGGTATAGGTCTAATGTTTTGGGCAGTTGGAGAACCTTTATATCATGCTGTAGACACCCCACCTATTTTTGAAAGCAATAATTCAGTAACCCAAGCTATGTCCACAACCTTCTTCCACTGGGGAGTCCATCCTTGGGGAATATATGCCCTTTTATCCCTAGCATTATCATTTTTTGCATATAATAAGGGACTTCCCCTTTCACTAAGATCAGTATTTTATCCTATATTGAAGGATAGAATTTTTGGTGTTATAGGGGATATTATTGATGTTTTGGCCGTTGTTGCTTGTCTATTTGGTTTAGCTACTTCCCTTGGTTTAGGTGCCCAACAGATAAATAGTGGTTTAAATTATTTAACTGGAATAGATATTAGTGTTACAGTCCAAGTAATATTAATTGCCATTATAACCTTTATGGCCACACTATCGGTTGTTTCTGGCATAGATAAAGGGGTTAAGTTTTTATCTGAGTTAAATATAAAAATAGCTTTTGTTTTTATGGTAGCAGTATTATTCCTTGGTCCTACCCTATATATATTAAAGGTTTTTGCTAACTCTTTAGGATTATATTTTAATGACTTTATTAAGTCCTCTTTCTTTATATCATTAAATGATAGCACTTGGCAGGGAGATTGGTCTATATTTTACTTATCTTGGTGGATATCCTGGTCTCCATTTGTTGGAATGTTTATAGCTAGGGTTTCTAAAGGAAGAACTGTAAGGGAATTCGTATTGGCAGTATTAATAGTTCCTTCTCTGCTCTCTTTTATTTGGCTTTCAGTATTTGGAGGTACTGCAATACATATAAATAATATAACCGACGGAAATTTATTTCAAGTGGTAAATGATAATTTGCCAATAGCATTATTTGAAATGATAAACAATTTAAATATACCTTTGATATCAGGTGTCATTAAAGTTATATTATCCCTTCTGGGAACAGTTTTAGTAATATCCTTCTTTGTTACATCAAGTGATTCTGGCTCATTGGTTGTTGATAATATTACCTCTGGGGGAAAACTTGATTCCCCAGTACCCCAAAGAGTATTCTGGGCATGTATGGAGGGACTTGTGGCGGCTATATTACTATTAATAGGTGGAAAGAAAGCCCTCTCTGCATTACAAACCGCCGTTATTAGTACAGGGCTACCCTTTGCCATAATTCTTACTATGATAAGTATTATGTTATTTGAAAGTGTTCATCACTCTTATAAAAAACAAACTAACATTAAGAGAATTAGGGAAATAAAGAAATACTATAAAAAAGTTATAGAAAGTAATGAGAAAGATAAAGAATAGGTGTATATTTTACAACTCATAGCATCGACAAAGTAAGCAAAAATGGTAGTCATCCCGCAGGATTTGTGAAAATATAGAATAAGGGAGAAAATCGCTTGAATTCCACTGTCTGAGCGTAGCGAGTTTGGAATTCTATTTTCGACCGTTTCTCTATATTTTCCAAATCCGAGGACTGGCGGACATTTTTGCTTACTTTGTCTAAATGCGGTTGAAAGGCAGACTGAGGTGTATATTTTACACCTATTTTTTATTTATATAAATTATATTGTTTAAGAGATAAAAAAAAGCGTATAAATAAGATAACTGCTTAATTAACTATATTTAAAAGTATTTATGTGTAAAATAAAAGAATATACATCAAAGTAAAGGAGATGAACTAATTGAGATTACCATTTAAGATAGCTTTTAGATTTCTAAAGTCCAATAAAGCACAAACTATATTTATTATATTGGGGATTGCCGTAGGGGTCTCGGTCCAAATCTTTATAGGTTCATTAATTCAGGGCCTTCAAAAAAGTTTAGTAGATAAAACAATAGGTAACTCGTCCCAAGTAACCATTACAAATAAAAAGGATAAAGGATTAATAGATAACTATAATGATATAATTAAAGAAATTAAAAATAGTGAGGATGAAATTACTGCAATATCATCAAGTGTTACTTCATCAGCTTTTCTAAAAAATAATAAGGATTCTTATTCAATATTACTTAGGGGCTTTAACTTAAATCAAAATAATAAAATATATGATTTTAAGGATAAGCTAGTTAAGGGAAAGCTTCCTAAAGATAAAAATGAAGTGGCTATAGGTATTGATTTAATAGAAAAATTAAATATAAATTTAAATGATAACATTAGTATATTTACTCCTTCAGGAAAAAACCATAACTTAAGTATCGTTGGTATATATGACTTTAATGTAGCTAATATAAACGAATCTTGGCTTATAACATCATTGGAAACCTCCCAAGAAGTTTTTAATTTAGGAAATAAGGTTACTTCCATAGAAATGCAGGTAGATGACGTTTTCCTGGCGGATACAGTAGCAAATAATATAAAGGATATACTTACTAGAGAAGATATAAAAATAACAAACTGGAAGGAACAAAATCAGGAGCTTCTAAGTGGATTATCAGGTCAAAGTATGTCTAGTTATTTAATACAAGTATTTGTATTATTATCAGTTGTACTAGGTATAGCAAGTGTATTGGCAATTAGTGTAGTTCAAAAGTCAAAACAGATAGGAATATTAAAAGCCATGGGCATAAAAGATAAGACTTCAAGTTTTGTTTTCCTTTATCAGGGATTGATACTCGGGGTAATAGGGTCTTTAGCTGGAATTTTATTAGGCTTAGGGCTATCCTTTGCTTTTACTAAGTTTGCCACTAACCCAGATGACACTCCTATAGTAGAATTATATATAAACTATAATTTCATTATATTCTCTGGATTAGTTGCTATTTTATCAGCTACTTTAGCAGCTTTAATACCTGCTTTTAAATCATCAAAATTAAATCCTATAGAGGTGATTAGAAATGGATAATATCGTAACTTTAAAAAATATAAATAAATATTACGGAAAACAGGTTAAAAATCAAGTTTTATATGATTTGAATCTAGATATTAAATATAATTCCTTTAACTCGATAATCGGTTCCTCCGGTAGTGGCAAAAGTACACTATTAAATATAATTGGAACTCTAGATAATCCTAATAGTGGTGATGTTTATATAGATGGAATCAAAACAAATACTATGGGTAAAAATAAACTAGCTGAGTTAAGAAATAAAACCATAGGTTTCATATTTCAGTTCCATCACTTATTACCAGAATTCACTGTGCTTGAAAATGTTTTGATGCCCCATTTAATAAAGGACACTAAGCCTAGTAAAGAGGTTACTAAGCGGGCCAACCATCTTCTTGATCTTGTGGGACTCTCTGAGGTGAAAAATAATAAATCCACAGAACTCTCTGGAGGACAACAGCAAAGGACAGCAATAGCTAGGGCTCTTATCAATAAGCCAAAGTTAGTACTAGCAGATGAACCCACAGGTAATCTAGATTCTGTTACCTCTGAAAAGGTATATGATTTATTAAAAAAAGTACAAAAAGATTTTGAAACCACTTTCATAATTATAACCCATGATAAAAAAATAGCCGAAAGAACCGATAGAATCATAGAAATAAAGGATGGAAAAATCAAATAAGGGGAAAAACTATAATTTTTCTCCTTCCTTTTTTCCTAAACTCTATTAAGAATATATATCTGAAAACTCTATGTTTATTCTTTCAACTTTTTTATTGTTACCTTCAACTTTATTTTCTTCGCTATTTATGTGAACCTTATCATCAACTAGTTTAGCTGGAAGTTTTATTATAAACTTAGCTCCTTTACCATACTCACTTTCTACACTAATTTTGCCACCATGGGATTCTACTATTGTTTTAACAAGTGATAATCCTATTCCACTCCCCTCTTTTTTTCTTGTCAATAGGGAATCAACTTGCCTAAATCTATCAAATACTTTATCTAGCATATCCGAGGGTATACCTCTACCATCATCTTCTACCGTGATAATAACATAATCCCTCTCATCATATACATTGACCATTATATTACCATTATCCTCTGAAAATTTTATTGCATTGGATAATAGATTTAAAACCACCCGCTCTATTTTTTCTATATCCACAGCAATTATTTTTTCCTCTGTATCAGTGTCAAATATAATATTTAAACCATTGTTTTCTGCATGTTCAGAAACAGATAAGGTTATATCTTCAATAATACTTACAATGTTATAATTTTTATATTCTATATTCATAAAACCAGAATCAAACTTTGTAATATCTATTAAGTTGTTCATTAGCTTTAAAAGCCTATAACAATTTTGTCTAATCATTTTCATCGTTTTATTAGTTTTTTTATATTCAGGACAGTCTCTTATAGGTTTATGAACTGCTTCAAATAGTTGAATCCCACCTAATATAATATTTAGAGGTGTTTTTAGTTCATGGGATATATTGGCAAAAAATTCAGTTTTCAACTTATCATACTCAACAGTGTTTTCTAGCAACTGTCTATTTTCCTCCAATAGTTGTTTTAATTTTCTTTCTGACTCTTTTCTCTCTGTTATGTTTCTTATAATTGCCAAGAAAGCTGTCCTTCCATTATAATTCAATTGACTACTGGTAACTTCTACTTCAACCATTTCTCCTTTCAATGTCATACCCTTTATTTCTGTTGGTGGAATAGACTTATTTGATTTAATAGAAGTGACTTTATTCCTATGTGTTTTTATCTGTTCTTTATCAACAAAATCATATATATTTTTTCCAATTAAATCATAGGAATCCTTAGCTTGAAACAACTTAGCGGCGGATGTATTAGCATATGCTATTTCATTGTCTACATGAATAATAATAGAGTCTGGAGATAGCTCCACCAGTTTAGTATAGGCTTCTTCCATCGTGGTACTTATCTTTTTATATTTACTTTTTTCTATTAAGTCGTTTATGACTAATGTCATAATAATCAAGGCTACTGTAGAAAATATCAGTATTGCAGAATATATTTCTATAGCAAGAATTGTTGATAATTTAAATATAAACTTTCCTATTATTGCATTAAATATCATTAATCCACAAAACGGGATTATCATTTTTTTGATATTAATAGTATCTATATCTTTTTTAGTATTATTTGTCTTATGTAAAAAAGAACCCAACAAATAGGGTAATAATATTCCTAATAGTACTGCTTTCCAAGCTATTACCCCTCCTAAATGCCATTCAAATATTATTGGGAATGCTATTGAAATTAAACTATATTTCCATCCCAAAGTATAGGACACAAAATAAATTGGGGTCTCTATCAAATCAAAAAACCAATTATTATATCTAAAAGGTAATGATGTACTTAAAAGAGCTAAGCAGCCATGGGTTATTGCAGATATTAATAGTACATGTTTCTTATTCTTAGTTTTAGTGAAAGTAAAATCCTGCAACTTCACTGACAAATATATCACCGTAACAAAACTTGTAATATTAAAAAAAAATCCTATTAACATTATTCCCCCCCTTTTAACAGCCAATATATGACCCAATAGAACAAAACTATACATAATTTTATTATATCAGATTTTTATACTTTTTAGAAAAATTATATTTTTTTTGAAAAAGGACTCCTATTAAAAAGAGTCCCCTTTTTTATTTATCATAAATTTCCCTTCCCATTAATATTCCCATGACAGAAGCCATCATAAGACCTCGAGTCCATCCGCTAGAATCTCCAAGACAATGTAAGTTTTTAATATTAGTTTCTAATTTATCATTCATATTTATTCTATTACTATAAAATTTCACCTCAGGTCCATATAACAAAGTTTCTGAACTGGCAAAACCAGGAACAACCACATCCATAGCTTTAATGAAATTAAGTATATTAGTCATAGGCCTATAGGGTATAGCACTTGTTAAGTCCCCTGCAATAGCATCAGGTAATGTAGGGTTTACATTGGACCTCCCAAGTTCCTTTTCCCAGGTTCTTTTCCCGTCGAGTATATCACCATACCTCTGAACCAATATACTTCCATTTCCCAACATATTAACTGTTTCTGATATCTTCTTTCCATATTCGATAGGTTGATTAAATGGTTCTGTGAAATTATGGGAGCTAAGGATCGCTAAATTAGTATTATCGGACTTTAAGTCCTTATAAGAGTGTCCATTTACTATAGCTAGATCATTATCATAGTTTTCTTGACTCACAAATCCACCGGGATTTTGACAAAACGTTCTAACTTTATCCTTATAGGGTGCTGGATATCCTATAAGCTTAGATTCATACAACACATTATTGACTTTTTCCATAACTTCGTTTCTAACTTCAACTCTAACTCCTATATCTACTGTCCCAGATTTATGATTAATATTATGCCTTATACACATATCCTTAAGCCAGTTTGCCCCCTTTCTTCCAGTGGCTATAACTATTTTTTCTCCATATACTCTTTCGATACTATTTTTAGTTTTAAGGTCAGAGATAATAACTCCCTTTGATATATCATTTTCAATAATTATATCTTTTGCTAGGGTATTAAACTTAATATCTACTCCAGATTCTATTAGATATTTTTCTATTTTATAGTAGATATCTTGGGCTTTCTCTGTACCAAGATGTCTAATAGGGCAGTCTACTAACTTTAATCCTGCCTGTATTGCTTTTCTTCGTATATCTTTAATTTCTTTATTATTTTCTATTCCTTCAATCTTTTCATCTGCTCCAAACTCTAAATATATCCTATCAGCATATTCTATAAACTCCATAGATTTATCATAGCCTATAAGACTAGGTAAATCCCCTCCAACTTCATAACTTAAAGATAGTTTCCCATCTGAAAAAGCTCCAGCTCCAGAAAATCCAGTTGTTATATCACAATAAGGTTTACATTGTACACATTTCTTTGTTTTTTCCTTAGGACAATGTCTTTTTTCTATGTTATTTCCCTTTTCAATCATTAATATTTTTTTGTCAGAATTTTTCTTAACTAATTCAAGTGCAGTGAATATTCCCGACGGGCCGGCTCCAATTATTATTACATCATACTTCATAAAATCAACTCCTCGTTGTAAGTTTTACGAATTATTATTAATTTAAACTCTATGTAGTTCATGTTTATCCGAACTTTTTAGTGTATCCATTAATTATTGTACAACATTTTGCTGATTTTGACTAGATTTTTCGCAAAAAAAGGATTAGCTAAAGCTAATCCCTTTTACACTATAACGGCTTATTACCTACATCCTTTAAATCTTTAACTATTAACTATCTATTTAATTCCATAAAAATCTTTTCTGGAGTTGCTGGAAGTTCCCTTACTCTAACTCCACATGCATTATATATGGCATCGGTTATAGCAGGTGGCACCGTGTTAACCACAACTTCTCCAACTGACTTTGCTCCATATGGTCCTGTTTCATCATATCCATCTAATATCTCAACTGTAATGTTAGTAATATCTTTTCTCATAGGTATCTTATATTCCATAAGATTATCGGTCATAAGTCTTCCTTCCTTAGAATATTTAACATCTTCTATAAGAGCAAGACCCATCCCCTGCATTAAACCTCCCTCTGCCTGTATTCTAACAAGCTTAGGGTTTATAGCTGTTCCACAGTCAACCACACCAACATAGTCGACAACTTCAGTTTTACCAGTTTCTAGATCCACTTCCACTTCAGCAAAGCCAGCCATATATGGTGGTGCTGCTTTTTTAGGAACAAAGGAACCGGTTACACTAAGCTGGGTATGGGGAGCATCATATGTCATCTTTCTAGAAAATTCACTTAGACTCATGGATTCATTGTTATCAATTCTTTTTATCTTATCGTTTTCAAGTACTAAGTTTTTACTATTGGTATCTAAATACTTAGCTCCATACTCTAATATTTCATTAAGCATTTTTTCTGCAGCATCTATTACTGCATTCCCTGTGGTGTATGTTGTACTTGATGCATATGCTCCACTATCATAAGGGGTTAAATCAGTATCAGAAGAATAAACATTTATACTCTCCATTTTTACACCTAATGTTTCCCCAGCAATTTGAGCTAATATGGTATCACTGCCTGTCCCTATATCAGTGGCTCCAATTAATAGTGTAAAGAATCCATCATCGTTTAATTTAAGGGTAGCAGAAGCCATATCTATATTTGGAAGTCCTGACCCCTGTTGTGAAAGCGCCATTCCCACTCCTCTGACTTTATTATCACTTATTTTTTTATATGGAAACTTGTTATCCCAATCAATAAGTTCTTTTCCCTTCTTCACACATTCTTCAAGGAGACAACTATCCATATAAATTGGATCATCTCCTGCCCATTTTGTTGTCATGTTAATTAACTTAGTAGTTTCTCCCTTTTTAATCATATTCATTTCCCTAATCTTAGTAGGGTCTATATTTAACTCGTGGGCAAGTTCGTTTATTGCAGATTCTAGGGCATATACCCCTTGGGTAACTCCAAATCCTCTAAATGCCCCTCCAGGAACATGGTTTGTATATACTGCTGTACCTCTAAACCTAGAAGCCTCTACTTTATTATATAGTGTTAAAACCTTTTTACCTGTGGCTCCCACAACGGTAAGGGCATGGGAACCATATGCTCCCTTATCAGATATTGCTCTTAAGTCTATTGCTTTTATTTTTCCATCTTTATCTGCACCTAATGTAACATCTAATTTCATTTCATGTCTAGAGTTAGTACCTCTAAATACTTCTTTTCTAGAGTAAACTATCTTGGCTGGTTTCCCGGTCTTTAATGTAACTAAAGCTGGATAAAATTCTGAATTGGCAGTTTGCTTAGCACCAAAACCTCCCCCTATCCTAGGTTTAATAACCCTTATCTTGCTAGTTGGTATATCTAGAGCATTGGCAAGTAATCTCCTAACATGGAATGGTATCTGGGTTGATGACACCACAACTAACCTTCCATAGATATCCATATATGTGTATGTTCTTTGAGTTTCCATCATAGCTTGAGCTTGGGCTTGGGATCTATAGCTTCTTTTTATTACAACATCACTTCTTTCTAAAGCTTCATTCATATCCCCTAATTCAAGCTTAGCTTCACAAGCTATGTTCCTATCTTTATCAAATCCTATATCAGCATGACAAAATATATCATCTTCAGGATGTACTTTTATTTCATTGTCTATAGCATTTTCAAGATCTAACACCGGTTCTAAAACTTCATACTTAACCTTTATAAGTTTCATTGCCTTATTTGCAGTTTTCTCGTCCACAGCCGCTATTATTGCCACATCATCTCCAACATGACGTACATACTCATCTAATAAGAACTTATCATATGCAGAGAGTTCTGGGTAACATTGACCTGCTCTAGTAAAAGGTTTTCTTATTACGTTTTTATGGGTAAATATACATTCTACCCCTGGAACTTTTTCTGCTATGGATGTATTTATGTCTACTATCTTTGCAAAGGCATGGGGACTTCTTAAAACTTTTACCACTAAAGCATCTTTAGATGCTAAATCATCAGTGTACGCAGCCTTTCCAGTAACTAACCCCATACCATCTATTTTTGAAATGGACTTATTTACAATCTTCATCTTTTTTCCCCTCCAAGTATTTCTTTATAGCTCTAAGTTGACCCACATAGCCTGTACATCTACATAGATTACCACTTAAATAATGAAGTATTTCCTCATCTGTTGGATTTTCTACACATTTTTCTAAATATAATATGCTCATTATGGTTCCAGGACTACAATATCCACATTGGTCAACTCCCTCATCGACCAAATATTTTGCTACAACTTTAGCCTCTTCTTCCACTCCTTTTATTGTAGTTATTTCATGACCATCTGCCCTTGGAGCCAATATAGTACATGCCAATACTGCTTTTCCATCTAGATGTATTGTACATACACCACATACTCCTGTATCGCAACCTTTTCTAACTTCTAAATATCCATTTCGTCTTAATGCTTCCACTAAATATTCATCGGGAGAAACATCAAGTATTTTCTTTTTTCCATTTATTTTTACATTAATTTTCATCTTTTATTACCTCCATAATACATCTCTTAACTAGAGTCTTGGATACTCCCTTTCTGTATTCTTTAGAACCCCTTTTATTAGTTCCAAATTCTATTTCATCGGTTAAAATTTCACAGGCCTTTTCTAAAGTCTCCTCTGTTACTTTATGTCCATTTAAATACTTCATAGTTCTATATGCTAATATCCCTCTACCAGGTCTAGCTCCAACCGCTATTTTATATTTATCATCTAGTTTAGAGACAGCAACATTTAGTATGGCATAATCACCATTCGAGTTTCTCATTGATTTAAATGTGGCTTTTCTATTATCCTTTTCTATGATTATCTTCTCTAATATATCCCTTTCCTTAGAACCCTCTTCTAAGAATTTTTTAAGGGTTATAACTCCTTGTTTATATAGTTTTACCTTAGTATTAAGGGCAAGTAACCCTGTTATTAAATCAGAAAATCCGTATCTTGAATATACAGTGGCGCCTACTGTAACAATATTTCTAAATTGAACTCCCACTATTTCTCTAACCGACTTTGATAATGTATTATTGAAATATTTACTTAAAAGACCTGATCTTTCTATATCTCCAAAGGTAGTCATGGCACCGATTTCAATATTATTATCATCTTCTTTTATATAATTAAGGTCTATTTTCGATAAATCAATAGCCAAGGCTATATTTTTTGAGCCCATCTTTATAAAAGCTCCTCCACCGAAAACAGTGGTGTTTTTTTTAGATATCAAGTATTCATATGCTTCATCAATGTTTTGAGGAAAAACATACTCCTTTATATTTATCAACCTACGTCACTCCTTTTTATAAAATAAAAAAGGTCAGCACAAAAAGATATAAAAATCCTTTGCACTGACCCATTAAAGCCTAACATAAAAGTTATCCTTAATAATTGCCAGATAAAATATTTAATTTTATTACAGTATCCTATTGAAACAGCTTATATAAATATATATCTGTCCCAACCTTATACTAACACTTATATCATTGATAAAAGTATAACACAACAAGTTAACGTTTTCAAGTTTATCCTTACAAGAAAGATAAAGTGAGATTATCTTTATCCTTTAAGGAATTAGATTCTACATCTATTAGAGAAACTTTACTATTAATTACCTTTTCTATTTTTTCTTCAAGATCCCGCTTGTTTTCTTTGTAGAAAAGCTCTCTATTATATTCTACCAATGTATTATTTTTTTTATTACTTATTATGCTTTTCTCAAACAAAGTCAAAACCCCTTCTGCTTTTATTTCTATATTGTTACCTTGGATAAATGCCCTAATATTCCTAGGTCCTTTTCCTGAATACTCCTTTATAAAATGTGCAACCTGCCCCTTTATATTTTGTTCTAATTTATTTTTTTCTCCTTTATCTAATAGCATTGAATTATTTACAACCGATTCATTTAATTTATTTTTAAGTATATCCGATGCTATAGCTTCTATATTTTCAATAAGTTCTTCTGTATTTATTGGCTTTACCACATACTTAACGATTCCTATATCCACAGCTTTTAAAATAGTCTCACTATCGGATAGTGCTGATAAAATTATTATAGAACAATCATATCCCTTATCCCTTATAAGTTTTATCATTTCAAGGCCATCCATAATTGGCATTTTTAAATCTGTTATAACTATATCTGGTTTGTATTTACTAAACTCTTCAAACCCTTCTTTTCCATTTTTAGCTGTGTAAAGTTTTCCTACCCTTCTTTTTATAAATCGAGCTAGTTCTTCCCTAGCAGAATCTTCGTCCTCTACCAAAAGTACCTTTAAGTTATAAAGCAAATTGTTATTATCATCCATATCATTCATTCCCCCTTGGAATTTCTATTTTCATAGATAAACCATCTTTTATATTTTGGGCGGATAGTTCTCCATCCATATTATTTTCAATAATCATTTTAGTCATATAAAGACCAAGACCTGTTCCCTTTGTTTTGTCTTTTGTAGTAAAATACATATCAAATATTTTGTCCTTTATACTATTATCTATTCCCCCTCCATTATCATTGATTTTAATTGCAACCATATTCTCTTCTTCATAAATATATATTCTTATACTTTTTTTCTTTATATTATTAGATACTAGGGCATCTATAGAGTTGTTTATCACATTAAATATTGCCTGTGAAAATTGGTTTGGATATCCATATCCCTCTGTCATCTCTATTTTTTCAAACTTTACGTTGATGTCTTTTATTTTTAGTTTTTCTTCAATCAAATCTAAAACTGCACTAATTTTTTCATAAACAATAAAAGATTCTTTTTGGTTTTTAGGACTTAAAAAATATCTAAAATCATCTATAGTTTGGGACATATTCTCTATTAACCTTCTAGACTTTCCAATAGTTTTATTTAAGTACTTATCATCTAAGTCATTATATCTATAGGCATCTTCTATATTTGATAATATAAGTCCTAAACTATTTAATGGCTGTCTCCATTGATGGGCTATATTGGCTATCATTTCACCCATGGCTGCTAGTCTGGCTTGATAAATAATAATGGCTTCCTTTCTTTTATTTTCAGCCATTTCCTCTTTAAGTCTATTATTTTTAGAGGTTAAATATAATATAAATATAATTATAGAAAGTATTAAACATATAGTCAAAAAAATTATAATATTATTAACTAACTTTCTTTTTTTAGTATTAACAATTTTTTCATAATCGAATATAAATTTATCCATATTAATATTTTCATCTACAAACCCTAAGTTTATCAATATTTTATTCATCTTATTCCATCTATGGGGATTTACATTTCCAAGTTCCACAACAGGATATAGTGTGGCTTCCATCACTTTTGTAGCCTGAAATTTATTATAGTCAACCAATTCGTTATATAATTCCCTGTTGCTTCCAAATTTTTCTGTAATTTTTAGAGCGGTCTCTTCAGGATGCTCTAAGGCATACTCCCATCCCTTCATACTTGCTTTTCTAAACTTTTCCACTATTTCGGGTCTTATACTTGCGAATTCCTCTGTGGTAAAAAGAGAGTCTCCATAAAAATCTATTCCATAGTCTATTGGTTTTACTTTCTTTAATTTAATCCCATTTTTCTTTGCATTAAAGGATATAGTTCCAAGGTATTCTGGAACTATATCATATTTTCCCGAAGTAAGGTCTTTTATAGTAAAATCAACATTTTCTTTAAGCAGATTCGAATTTTCATATTTAATTCCTTCGTTTGTAAGCATAGCTTGAAGTTCTATATCCAACAAATCATTCTTCCTTCTAGCTGTATTTAATCTAGTAAAGTCTATGACTGTTTTATAAGGAGTTTCTTCTAACATATAAAATTCTACAGGACTTCTTTGGAAGATAGAAGCCACAACTGCTAAATCAGCTCCCTCATCTTGAGCTAATAATATGTTAGAGGCGCCTATTCCAAAATCTGCTCTCCCCTCTGATACTTCCTTTGTTGCCGATAGTATTTCCCCATCCTCTGTAAATCCATCCTTTATATCTACATTTAATCCTTCATCTTTATAATAACCAAGCCATTTAGCCATATAATATCCAGCAAATTGAAATTGAGGATTCCATCTAAGCTGTAATGTTATATCACTATCATTTTTACTATACACAGGATTGCTAGATGAAACAAATAGTATAATTATTATGGTAGCTATTGATATATATCTAGTAACTATCCTATCCATTATAATCTTCTCCTTATCTCATTATATATAATATTTTACCACTTTATATTGTTAATGCATTGGTAAACATGAACAAAGGTGCCGTTGGTACTCCTTTGTTCAGTGCAGGGTGCAAGGTTCAGAGAGCAGGAGATGTGAACCACAAATATATGGTTCTTACTATACAAATCTCAAAATTTTTCACAACTTCTATTTAACTTGATGTGACTTTATTATATCCACTTAATTTTTTATAAAAAAGGTAACCTCACAATTCATTAGAAGGTTACCTTTTTTATTTTTATATTTAGCTATATATATCGGAAAACTCAATATTTATCTTTTCTATACAGTTATTATTATCTATCTCATACTCATTATTTATTTCATCTTCTTTTTCATCTAAAATTTCTATAGGCATTTTAATTATAAACTCACTTCCCTTACCTAATTTACTATCTACTGATATTTTACCCCCATGCAATTCTACTAAAGACTTAACCAAAGAAAGACCTATACCACTTCCTTGCCTATTTCGTTTTAAGGTTTTATCAATTTGATGATACATTTCAAAAACATCATTTAGACGATCCTCGGGAATTCCTACACCTGTATCTTTAACTGAAATATTTATATTGTTATCTATCTTATTAATAATAACCTCTATCTTACCCCCTGAATCAGTAAACTTAATGGCATTAGATAGTAAGTTTAAAACTATTCTTTCAATTTTATCCGAATCGCAAGCTGTTACTATCTCTTCTTCAACGGTATCGAATATAACATTTATTCCCTTGTTTTCTGCATAATTAGCAACTGATAGTGTTATATTTTCTATAACACTTACTATATTTACATTCTTCTTTTGAAGCTTAAAATATCCAGAATCTATTTTAGTACTATCCACTAAATTATTAACTAATCTTATTAATCTATAACAATTTTGTTTAATAACCTTTGAATATTTTTTGACATTATTATCATCACTTTTATGGGAATTTACATATAACATCAATAATTGTACAGAACCTAATATAACATTTATTGGTGTTTTGAGCTCATGGGATATATTGGCAAAAAATTCACTTTTCAGTTTACTTATTTCCATAGCCTCCATAAGCCTTTTTTTACTTTTTTCTGCATTTTTTCTATCGGACATATCCCTAGCTACACATAGTAAAGCTATCCCGTTTTTATTTATAAGGGGGACTCCTGCAAACTCCATATCTATTACTGTATTATCTGACCTTATAACTTTTTTTTCAAAAAACTCCACTTCTTTTTTTTCTTTTACTACCTTTCTCACCTTTTCTGAAGATATTTCCTTATAATCAGGATGTACCTTCATGAAATCCCCATGGTATTTTCCTATTATATCATTAGGACTATTGGCACCTACATATTCAGCCCATTTTTTATTGGCATACTCAATTTTACCTTGATTTATAACAGCTACTCCCTCCGGTAGAAGCTCTAATAATTTTTCATATTCTTCCCTAGTTTCAATCAATTCTCTCTCATTTTCCTTATCTTTAGTTATGTCTTTTATAACTACTAACATTTCCCCTTCCTCAACCAATAATGGTGTTATAGTTAATTGTATATCTATAATCTCACCATTAATCCTAACAGCTTTCATCTCAATGTTTTTAGAAACAATACCTTTTTTAGCCTTTATAATTGCATTATCTAGCTTTCTATAATAACCAGAATGTAAAAAATCATAGACTGACATATTTTTAAATGTATCATTTCTTTTAGCCCCTAATATATTTGTAAAAGTTTCATTTGAGAATGTGATAATATCATTTCTCAAGACACAAACTCCATTTGGTAAAAGTTCAATCAGATTACGGTGATAATCTTTGTTTTCAATTATTTTATTTATAGTCTTTTTAAAGCCTTCCTTTATATTACATCTATACATTAAACAGAAAGATATTAATTTGAAAAATTCTGAAATTATATAACTTGATTTTAAGTCAAAGGATAAAAGCATAGGTGTTATTAGATAGAATATTTTAAAGAATAAATAAAAGTATATTAGATTGACTATGTTTGACGGAAAATATCTTTTATATTTATTGACTAGCAATAAATTTACCAATAAAATTATTGAAACTACGTATCTACTGTTTGTATTGAACAAACTCTCGCCTATATTTTCGACATAACATATAGGATATATTTTAAAGACAACTATGCTAAATAAAAATATAGTAAATATTATGCTGTTAAAATAAACTATTTTTTCAAATTCAACTTTTTTATTGGTTAATAATATAGAAATCAGCAGAGCTATACCTTCAAAATACCAAGATAGATTCATTATCTGTTTTGAAAAATTTGGATTTTTATCATAGGATACCATGTGTAAGAAAATTAAAACCGATAAAAAACCATATGAAACACCAATAAAAATAAATCCACTATTGTATTTATGTTTATATATGTTGCAAGTGAGTATGGCAAAATTAACAGCTATTACCAAGCAACCCCCTTCCACTATACTATGGAAAATATAATAACTTCTGGTACTTAGATAAAGAACAATAACAGAAAATATCCAAATAAATAGAATTTTTTGAACCTTAGACGTAAAAAAGATTCCCCTGTTATTGTTATGCGTTTGTACCCCTAACATTTTAACTCCCCCATTCGATAAAAAAACTTTCTTTTCAGTAATATTATTCTACTCAAACTAAAAAATTCCTTTAAATATTATTGTCGAATTTTGTAAAAATATACTTTTATTGAATAACTTAATCTTTTAGAACATATATATGTATAAACTTTTTTATATCAGGAGGTTATTTTGAAAAATCAAGTTTATAATACTTTAGTCATAGCCCATAGAGGTGGTATGTATTTATATCCCGAGAATACCATGATGGCCTTTGATAATTCAGTAAAATTAGGAGTTGATGCTTTAGAACTAGATATACATATTACAAAGGATGACATTTTAGTTATTAATCATGATAATACTATTAATAGAACAAGCAATGGTAAGGGTTTTATCAGTAATTTTACATATAAAGAACTATTAAATTATAATTTTGGTTATAGATTTAAAAATATCCACGGTAAATATCCCTATAGAGATAAATATATTCCCATTCCAAAGCTAAAGGATTTATTTATAAAACATAATAATATGAATATGCTAATAGACATAAAAAATAATGGAACTTTAGGATATAAGGCTAGTAAGCAATTAAAAAAATTAATTTATAGGTATAACATGAAAGATAAAGTAGTAATAGGAAGTTTTAATAATGATACAATATATTATTTTAGAGAAATCACAAAAAATAACATCAATACATCGGCATCAACCAATGAAACCTTAAAATTCATTATATTCAATAAGCTATTTTTGAATTCATTTAATACTATCGTGTATTCAACACTTCAAATTCCCTATAAAAAAGGCTGTCTATCACTAGATAAAAAATCTATTATTAATTCCGCCCACAGGAAAAATATAAAAGTATACTATTGGACTATTAACGATAGAAAGGAAATGAAAAAATTAATTAAATTAGGTAGTGATGGTATTATAACCGATAGACCGGATATATTAATTAGTATTCTAAAAAAAATCTAAGTTAAGAAGGCTAAGACTTAATATATCCATCTCCATATAAATATATTTAGAGGTTGATGTATTTTGACTTTATATAAAATAAAAGAAGGAATAGATTGTTTTTTGTAGAATAACTTATATTAATAAATTAACTTATTTTAAAGGAGGGCTATTATGGAAGGAAGCTGGCAATGTCCTAAATGTGGCAACCATGGTTATGAAACTGACCAATTTCAAGCAACTGGAGGAACCCTTTCGAAATTATTTGATGTTCAAAATAAGAAGTTTACAACTGTAACATGTACTAAATGTAAATTTACAGAACTATATAGAGCTAGCTCTAGTGAATTAAGCAATATATTTGATTTCTTCTTTGGAGGATAAAAAGATACCACTTGTAAGTGGTATTCTTTTATCTTGTACTCTGCACATTGCTCCTCAATCAGTTGTTGGGGAATTCGTAATCCCACAACCAATTATCTAATACTTTATTCCACACTTCTATAAGCTTGTCCTAATATTATCTAAAATATATATCGACTTTTTCAAACCCCATATTCCCCAACATATTTTTCACTAATTTTTCCGTATGTTTATTGGCCTCATCTAAGAAACCATCTTCTATTAACTCATCTTTTATTTTTTCTTTTTCCAATGATAGTACCCCTAAGAGGTCATCATATTTCAGTTTATTAAATAAACCTGAATCTTCATCATACATCTCCGCTTCTTTCTCATTGATTACATTATCTAATATTTTAGCTTCATTCATTTTTATCGTTATATTTTTGTCATCTTTTATGGATATATCTATATCTTCTAAATCTACCCCCGCTTTAACATATCCTGAATACACTAGTAAAAAAGATTTACTAGTAAAGGGAATATTTATTCCTTTAAACTTTTTAACATCTTCGTATTTAGCTACATTTTTATAATTATATTTTATAGTGGATAATTCTGATATATTAAGTATTTCCTTTTCAACAATATCAGAACCTATAGTTTCCTCATCCTTTACCATATCTCCAAATGCAATAATTGATAATCCTACTACTAATGTCATTAAAATAACAATTAAAATATTTCTTTTACTTTTTATAATTTTCATTTTCTTCACCCCTTTAAAATCCATGTAATATCCTGTATGTCTAAGTAGTTTTCACTTTATTCATGTCTAATTTTATTATAATTATATATTATTAGTACTTATTTTAAAAGGGTAAAAAACAAAGTCACCTTTGGTACTTCTTTGTCTTGTGCAGAGTGCAAAGAACAGGGTGCAGGGATTTGCTGGTACAATATTATAGGGGAGAACTCAAATTGTTGAATCCTCCCCTATAAAAACCCTACAAGCTTTCCATTCCCATATTCAATGCCTTTATGTTTATATCTATAAATCTTTCCTTAACCGTTTCTTTTATAATTTCTTCCCAATTAATATCTGTTAATCCCATTGCCTTAATTAACGCACCTAACAAAACTACATTCATTACCTTTGGGTTTCCTAGCTCTTCTGCCATATCTGCAGCATTTAATATTGTTGTATCTACTTTATCTTTTATTCTCTCTATTACTCCTTCTGGATATTCACTTTTTCCAGTAAGTATAGGTGCCGATGGTATCCTATAATTATTAATAACCATTTTTCCATTGGGATCTAAATATTCAATACGTCTTAGGGCTTCCATAACTTCAAAGGATACTAATATATTAGCTTCACCTTTCCCTATAATTGGGGAATTTACTTTATCACCATACCTTATCTGTGTGGTAACACTGCCTCCTCTTTGAGACATACCATGAATTTCAGACATTTTGACGTCATATCCCGACTCTATTAATCCCGTTGATAGTATTTTACTAGCGAGGATTGTTCCCTGTCCTCCTACTCCAACTAATAATATGCTTTTTGTCTCTACCATATTACTCACCCACCTTTTCTATTGCATCCACAGGACAGACTTGCATACAGATTTCACATCCTACACACTGGACCTTATCAATTACTACACTATTACTTTTTTTGTCAAAGTGTAAAGCAGGACAACCTGTTTTTATACACTTTTTACATCCGATGCATTTATCCTTATCAACTTTACAAAGACCTACATAGTCTCCAAATTCCTCTTTGTCAAGTTCTGAATGTCTTTTTAAAACACAGGGCCACCTTGTAACTATAACCGATGGCTCATCAAGACTAAGGGCCCAATCCAATGTACCTTTAACTTCTTCTAATTTAAGGGGATTTACCACCTTTACGTTATCTATTCCAATGGCATTACACAACCTAGGTATATCAACTTCTTTTGTTGGCATTCCCTGTAGGGTATAGCCAGTCCCGGGATTATCTTGATGTCCAGTCATACCAGTGGTTCTATTATCAAGTATAATTGTTACTGTATTACTTCTGTTATATGCAATATCTAATAAACTATTCATTCCCGTATGGAAAAAAGTAGAGTCCCCTATAACTGCCACTGCCCTCATATCATCATTATATCTATTTAAAGCTTTTTGAGCTCCATGACCGGCGCTTACACTGGCTCCCATACATATAATTGTGTCAACTGCATTTAATGGGTCTGCAACCCCTAAACCATAACATCCAATATCACCTGTAACTATTATATTTTTCTTTTTAGCTAGTTCATAAAATAATCCCCTATGGGGGCATCCCGCACAAAGAGATGGAGGTCTTGGAACTATATCTGATGTATCACAATCTATAACATCTCTCTTATCATCTAATAAAACTTCCCTTATTATATCTGCATTTAATTCTCCTATATTAGGAATTTTATCCTTTCCTATACATTCTATCCCTTCTGCCTTTATTTGCTCTTCTATATATGGCTCCACTTCTTCGATTACATATAGTTTATCAACTTCAGATGCAAATTTTCTGATCTTTTTCATTGGTAATGGAAATGTAAAGCCTAATTTTAAATAGGATGCACTATCTCCAAATACTTCTTTAGCATGTTGATATGCCACACCGGAAGATATAATACCTATTTTTTTATCATTCCATTCAAAATAATTTAAATCAGTTTCATCTGCAAATTCTCTAAGTTTATCTAGTCTTTTCTCGATTTCAACCCTCATACCTCTAGCAAATGCCGGTGTAGTGGCATATTTCTTTGGATTTTTTATATAGGGTTTTTTATCAACTTCTTCCCTATTATAAAATTCAACTACACCCTTACTATGACATATTCTTGTGGTCATTCTTAACATTACTATGGTTCCAAATCTTTCACTTATATCTATAGCAGATTTAACCATATCTTTAGCCTCTTGACTGTCACTGGGCTCAACCATAGGAATTTTTGCAAATTTTGCATAGTTTCTATTGTCCTGTTCATTCTGGGATGAATGTATTCCCGGTTCATCTGCTGAAACTAAAACTATACCACCATTAGATCCTGTATAAGCAAATGAGAACAATGGATCTGCTGCCACATTTACTCCTACCTGTTTCATTGCAGCAAGAGCCCTTGCTCCTACTATAGATGCTCCTATAGCGGACTCTAGGGCAACCTTTTCATTTGGAGCCCACTCTGCTGTTATATGCTCTTTATATGGTCCAATATTTTCTAATATCTCTGTACTAGGTGTTCCTGGATAAGCTGCTGAAAAGGTTATCCCAGCTTCAAAAGCTCCCCTTGCAACAGCTTCATTACCTGTTAATAATTTCTTCATAACTTTCCCCCCAACAATAAAAGTGTGAGCACTTTTAAATTTCAAATTTTAAATTATAAATTAAAACCTTAAAACATGGACAACATAAGTAGCTTCGACTTCAGTCGAAGGTTATGTTATATTTAAAAATAAAATTATATTTTTTCTCACTATATGAAATATTCTATATATTTCGTTAATTTTCCTGCTAATAAATCATATTTATATGTTTATATGATAGGTAGATTTTATATATACTCCCCCGTAGCATGGAATTCATTCCACGCTTTTCTTCTTTACCCTTTCTTATTTAATTCCATGCCCTATCCCCCTATGTAATATTATTTTACAACTATAGGAAGTAATATCTCCTTATCTATTCTTTATTCTTTAATTTAAAGTTTTTTTCTTTAAACTCTACAATAGCCTCCGATATGGCTTGTACATATTTTTCTTTTCCTTCTTGTGAAGTTAATGTCTTAACATCTTCTGGATTACTTAAATACCCCAATTCAATTAATACCGATGTAGCTTCAGTGTTTTTCAGTACATAAAGTTCCTTTTCATCTTCATATTTTAATCCCCTAATTTCAGTAAAATCCAACCTTCCCACATTATTTACAATACTTTGGGCAAGCCTTTCATCCTCTGTATCTTTAAACCTACACCAGACCTCCATGCCCCTTATTAATGGAGATTTTTCATAGTAATTTCCGTGAATTGATACGAATAAATCTGCATTTGAATTATTTGATATTTCACTTCTTCCTTTTAGAGACTCAGGTTGCTTCTTCCAAGGTATATAGTCCTCTGTCCTAGTATATATAACCTTTATCCCTTTATCTTCTAGCTTTTGTCCAACCTGAAGAGATATGTCTAGTGCTATATCTTTTTCAAAAATACCAAGTTCTTTATTTTCAGTACCCCCGTCATATCCACCATGTCCAGGATCTATAACCACAGTAAATAAATCCTCTAGAGGCTTTTCATTGGCAACAACCACAGCCTCATCATCTGGAATAAACCTACTTATTAAAAATCCAATTAATAATATAAACAATGATACAAAAACATAAAAGCGCTTTTTAAACCTAACTTTTTTTCTTCTTTTTCTCTTTACTTTTATTGTTCCCCGTTGATATTGATCTCTTCCCATTTAATCACCACCCGTAATTTAGAGAATAGTTAATAGATAATAAAGAATAGATAAGGAGATTTTACTCCCTATGGTCGTAAAATTTAATAGAAACAAAGTGGCCTATGGCCACTTTGCACCATATCTATTCTTTATTATCTATTCTTTATTCTTTAATTTTAGTTCTTTATCTGAAAGTTTTATTTCCATATTCTCTATAAAATCATCAAAAAGTGCCACATACCTGTAGGCTATATCATTAAATAAGTCCACCACATTATCTTCATCATATGTAAATGAAGTTATTTTTCTATCCTGTATCATATTAAACCACATATATTCTTGGCTTATTAGACCTGCTTTAAATGCTTCTTCTATTATTTTTATAGGATTATCAGTGTCAATATTTTTCTTATGCTTTAAATATGTCTTCATTATTTTCAGTGACAATTCATAGGTAAACTCAAACCTTAAAATAGTTGCATCCACAACTAGATCATATGATTCAGGCTCCATCGCAACACATTCTTTTAACTTATTGAAGGCCTTTTTCAAATCCTCCAATGTATATCTTAAGTTCTTCATAAAAAGTGTCCCACCCTTTTAGTTTTAATTTATAGGTTTTATTATCTATATTGTACCGGGGAATGAATTCCCCTCTACTTAATTCAATTGACAGTTGACAATGGACAATTAAAATTCATTTTATCCATCTCTGTCATACTATCAGCTCCTAATCACATCTTTTAAAATCCTGTATAATCATTTGTGGACTAACTTTTCCGTTGTATTCATTGATTTCTGGATTGAAAGCCAGATCTACAGCATTAGGTTCATTCATCTTATTGTAGTCTTCTGCCATTGAAAAACCTATACCATTTAAGTATATATTATTTTTCTTCCCACTAAACTTAAGATGTTTTTTGGTTTTTCCACATCCTTTAGTTCTATTATTGTTAACTGTCACATCTTTTATCATAAATAATGGTTTGGGATTTCCCATGCCATAGGGTTCTAGTTTTGATACCTGTTCTATTAGATTAATGGTTAAATCTTCAGGTTTAATTTCTGCTATTATATCTAATTTAGGAACAAATATATTAGGGTCTTCACTTTTTATCTCCTTAGCCCTATTATTAAGTCTTTCCCTCAATTCATCTAACTTATCCTTTTCTATTGAAAAACCACATGCCATCTCATGTCCACCAAATCCTATAAATAAATCGGACATAGATACCAATTCATCATATATATTTATCCCCTTAATACTTCTCCCACTTCCCTTTAAATATCCTTCATCACTTTCAGTTACAACAAGGGTAGGTTTATAGAATAAATCCTTTATTCTTCCAGCTATTATTCCTATTACCCCCTCGGATACACCATCTGCCCTAAGAACTAAAAAGTCATAGTCCATATATTTCTCTTTAACTAGATGCTCACAATACTTTTGTCCCTCTTCCTGTACATTTTGCCTCTCTTTATTCAATTTATATAGTATATTTCCTAGCTTAATTGCATTATCCTTATCCTTTTCTAATAGTAGTTTTACCCCTAACTTAGCATCCTCAAGTCTACCAGCTGCATTAAAACATGGACCCAATATAAATCCTATTCGACCAGATGTTATTTCTTTATCCTTAAGACCTACAATTTCCCTTAGTACAGATAAGCCCAATCTTCTATTTGAGTTTATTATTTTAAATCCATATTTAACTAGTGTTCTATTTTCGTCCACCAATGGAACTATATCAGCTATAGTCCCAAGGGTTACTAAATCTAGAGCATTGGTAAGTAATCCCTTTGGTAAGTTTAAGGTTCTTTGTAAGGCCTGGGCCAACTTAAATGAAACTCCACATCCACATAACTCTTTAAATGGATACTGGTCGTCTTCCTGCTTAACATTTATAATTAAACATTCTGGAAGTTTTTCTGGAGGATTATGGTGGTCAGTAACTATAATATCAATGCCAATTTCCTTAGCATATTCCACTTCACTAAAGGAACTAATTCCATTATCAACGGTTATTATTAAATCTCCGTCCATTTCTTCTTTAACATACTTTATCGCTTCCTTATTGAGTCCGTATCCTTCTGAAAACCTGTTAGGTATATAATAATCTATATTATCGGTTACATTTCTAAAAAACTCCACTAAAAGGGATGTGGATGTTACTCCGTCCACATCATAATCACCAAATATAACTATTTTTTTATTATTATCTAAATAATACTTTATTTTTTCTACAACCTTGTCCATATTTTTCATTATAAAGGGATCATATGTCTTTTTAGGTTTGTCACTTAAAAACTCCTCTATTTCCCCTTCATCGGTAATTCCCTTTGCTAGTAATATATTTTCTATAACACTTAGCCCCTCTTTACTCTGTCCAATATAATTCCAAATCTTATCCATAGCTGCCTCCTACCTATTTCAATAACTTTTATGATTATAAATTTACTTCTGATTTATTTTAAATTTATTATATCATAGATAAGAGAAATTAAATATCTGTCTACCTATAAGATAAGGAACCATTATATATATTTTTTGCAGTTTTTCATTTTATTTTAAATATTCTTATAATTTCTAATTTGTTATAATGCTCTTTTATATTTTAAATTTATTTCATCTTTTTATGCAGTAACATTTTTGTAATTTATAACAAAATCCAATAACGTTCTATTCTATCTCCATCTACCATTATTTCTTTTTCAAAAATGCCACCATTTGCAATTATTGTTTTTTTACTTGCAATATTATCGAAGTCACAAGTCACGAGAACCTTATCTAATCCATTCTGTTTGCAATTGATAAGATTTTGTCTAAGCATTTCTCTAGCATAACCCTTTCTTCTTTCCGAAGGTCTAACGGAAAAACCAATATGACCTCCCCAAACACTTAAAATAGAATGATTAATATGATGCCTAAAATCAATAATACCGATAATTTTATTATCATTTAGTCTTATTGCAATATAAGTATTAGAACATACTTTATCTTTTGGACAAGTTTCTTCATTTTCAACCATGTTAATTCCATAAATCCATTCTTCTACTGAAGAACATTCCCTCAAGTCACCACAGCCAGCCATACTATCACCGCAGTCTAAAAACTCTTGACGATATTCCATAATATCCTTAGCATATTTCAAAGTAGGTTTTATCAATTTAATTTGAGTCAAATACAACACCTCCATAACTTTAATTTTCATATTCTATAAATAATATTCTACATTATGCGAAACTACCAATCTTTATCCCTTTTAATCTTCTATTACACAAAATCAGCCATTAGATGAAACAACTTCAATAAGATTACCTTCAGGGTCAGCAACATAGGCTTCTCGTAATCCATATGGCTTAGTATGAGGCTTGCTAACAGCTTCTGCACCTGCTTTTATTAAGCGTTCATATTCCGTGTCAACATCTTCATATTTGGGAACCCCAAAAGACAACTGCATAGTACCATTTAATCCCTCGGGATAAGAAATCGGTATTGATGATAAGTTTTCCCTTTCACCTCTTGTGCACAAATTAAAGTAAAACCCGTCTTCTGTTACAAATCCAGCAAAACCATCCATATCAACATTTTGCTTCATATTCATTACATCTCTATAGAATTTAACCATTACATCTAAATTTTCCACAAAGAAACCAATTGCTCCTAATTTCATCTTAACTCCTCCTCTAATATATCTTCTCAGTGTTTTGTAATATTTTATAACTGTGTCATAACGTATCAAAGGCTATTTTTTGAATTATAAATTTGTACTTTTTCTATTTTTAAGTAAATAATATTATCTTTTTTCTAACGTTTTAATTAAAGACGTTCTTGAGCCTTAGCGAGACCTCGCTTAGTGAAAGAATATGCTCTGGCTTCTTCAAAGCCTTGCCCCTAATTTAGTCAAAAAGAACTTTAATTGTGTGTTATGTGCAGTGGTATTAACTTATAACCATATAAATAAAGATGTAACAATCTGCTTTGATTACAATCCCAAATCCTTTATAAAGTAATTGAAACAATTACTTCCTTTGACATAATCTCAAAACCTAAGCTTTCTGCTAAACTAACAGATGGCCGATTTTCAATATCAACTAAGTAGATTGGTAGAATCTCTTTTTCTAAACACCAATTAATGCACTTTTTTACAACTTGTTTGCCATAACCTAACTTTCTATACTCAGAATCTGTGTAAACAGCAATATTTCCTCCTGAAAAATCTACATCAGATATTTTTGCTGAACTAACAATCCTATCTTTTTTTATTACAACAAACTTTCTACCTTCTTTAATTTCTTCTTTTTTCTTGGTCCATATTAACATCTTTTCTTCTTCATCCTTGTTCTTAATTAAATTCATGAGTATAGATTGAGTGAGGGGTACTGCTTGTACGCTATCATGATCAGAATGATTATAATCATTTTTCAAAGTTAACCGATACATTTGCCTAACACTATAATCGTCAAGTCTTGAGTTGAAAAATTCCTGAGAAACCTCTACTACATCATCTAAATCTATAATATTTCTTCCATAAATAAACTTTCTGAAATCATTATAAAACTCTGGAGCAATTGAAAAAATAACTTTATCTTTTAAAATAGTGCCAATTAGCTTATAAACGAACTTATGATTCAGTGGAATGTTTCTCTGATTTGAAGAAAACACTCTTTTCCCTTCCTCTAATTCTTTTTGCCCGATCCCAAGATAGTCATTATAGTAACTCTCAAAATCAATCATCAATAACTTTTCCCCTTTCAATCTACATTTTTATAGATGATTTTTATTTTATGATTATTGTACCATGTTATACAATGTTCCGAGTGTTCATGACGTCCGTCAACTCTCATGAATCCTGTCCAAGATAAGAATACTTTGTTATATTATGTTGACCACGGGAAATTCCAATAGTCCTATTATTCCTTTTAGAGTTTCCATTATTTGTAAGCAGTGATGCATTGAACCGTATCTTTATTCTCTATTACTATGTTCTTAAATCCAATTCTTTGTAAAAAACATGTCATCGTTTCATCTGTTCTGTACTTCTTCATATGATATTGTATTTTATATTTTTCTGAAAAAATAAATATTTTACCATCTTGTTTCAATGTTCGATATATTTCTGAAAATGCCTTTTCAAAATCATCCCAAAAATAATGTGAACGTACCGCTAAAATAATATCAAAATGATTTTCTAAAAATGGAAGTTTCATGACACTACCTTGAATAATATATGCTTTTCCATCATTGATAAGAAAGGAATTCTTTCTTTTAGCAACATTTACTGAATCTATAGAACGATCAATACCTACAACATGCTCTAATTTATTATTTTTTAACAGACTAAATATAGTTTCTCCACCCCCACATCCGATATCCAAGGCATATCCATCTGGAGAATTGATTTTTTCTAGTAGCCACTTATTTAATCCTGAATCTATATGATTCATAATTTTAACCATAATTCTCCCCAGTATACCCGATGGGTTCCCTGATTGCTTAACTAGCTTTTCAATTATTCCCATATATACTATCCTCCATAATTAAATGATATGTTGTAAATATCGTGTTATACTCTGTTATCATCAGAGACAAGGCTATCTGGCACTATTCAAGAGTATCATGTGCAGTTTGAAAAATATACTCAGTTTCTTCATCATCTTCACCGCCTCCTGATATAAACTGCCATATTCTCATATCTGCCCTTTTGAAAATAGCAAATTTAGGAACATTATTTTCTATCATAAAGGGAATTATTAAACATTGAAATGGTGCTCTTGCCATATGTACCATCCTCCACAAATTTCTGTTTGTATTTACTTTTAAATTTAACCAAAGGCTATAAAGACCTTTTCATATTGATATGTTACATAACTACTTAATTTCCCACAGTCGCTTTTTTGTCCAATGTTATTGGATTAGCGATTCTCTATATCGGTAAAATTTCATTATATCACTTTTTTACTCATTACATTATACCATATTATTCTATAATCACGGGAATCGCATGAAGATTTATTCAAACCAAAACTTTCATCCGAAAATTTTTAAAAGCGACTAGCGTCGTATAAATATGAGATAAGATGTTAACTAATTTTGAAAAGAAGTATAATGTCTAACCT
>NZ_JBAKFX010000033.1:0-46224 GCF_037577855.1 Dethiothermospora halolimnae
TCAAATTTCATGTCTGCTCTCCTCGTATTTTATTTGTATATTTTAAAGATTCGACATAAAATCTAAAATTCCTTTTTGAGATTTTTTCCATTTCATTTTAATAATTATTTTTCATGCGATAGCCCTGTACAAAGGATAAAAAAATATATAAAAAATAAAAGGAATTTAAAGAAAAACATAGAATACAAGGAGTTAAAGGAAAAATTAACATAATAATATAAAAGGGGATTATCATGATACGTATACCTATAGAAAAGGCTAAAGATACTATGATATTGGGAAAGACAATTTATAAAGATAATGGAACTATACTTATAAACAGTGGTACAAAGCTTAAAGATAGATATATTTATAATATAAAAAAACATGGAATTACCCATATACATATTAAGAACGAAGAATCTGATTATGAAGAAATAGATGGTATTATAAAAGAAAATACGAAGAAAGAAGCCGTAATATTAACTAAAAAATTAATGTCTAAATTAAAGCTTTCTGATGATATAGATATAGATAAACTAAAAAGAGTTATAAATAAAATAATAGACGAATTATTATCAGAAGGTGATATATTAATAAGTCTTTTAAAAATAAAAGATATCGATGATTACACATTTACCCACTCTTTTAATGTATGTATATTGTCTTTGGTAACTGGCTTTTGTTTAGGATATAATAGGGAAGAATTGTTAAGCCTAGGGTTAGGTGCTATATTACATGACATTGGAAAGATGAGAGTCCCATCGAATATATTAAATAAACCCGATAGATTAACTGAAGAAGAATTTGAAGAAATAAAAAACCATACAGTTTATGGTTATGATATTTTAAAAGATAGAAAGGATATAAGTAATAATGTTGCAAGTATAGTTTTATATCATCATGAAAGGGTAGATGGTAAAGGATATCCAGAGGGTATTAAAAAAGAGGATATAAATGACTTTGTAAAAATAGTTTCCATAGCTGATGTATATGATGCATTAACAAGTGATAGAGTATATAGAAAAAAGTTAAAGGGACAACAGGCAATAGAATATTTAATAGCCATGTCAGGAACCCATTTCGATTATAATATGACTAATGAGTTTATAAAACATATTGTGGTGTATTCCTTAGGTCAAGGAGTAGAATTAAGCAACGGTGAAAAAGGATTTGTAGTTAAAGTAAATAAAAGTTTACCAACAAGACCAACTATAAAAGTGGTATACAACAGCAATAATAAAAAATTAATAAAACCCTATAGCATAGATCTAATTAATAATAATAGAATTACTATAGTTGATACCTTTGATAATGAAAAAAACGTTATATAATTTCTCTATATATAGATATTTTGATATAATAAAGATAGTGATAAGTCACTGTCTTTTTTTGTTAAAAAGAATTTATAATTAAAGATTTTAAATAAGTTTAGTTTTTGAGATATTCACAATGATTTTAACTTTTTAAGTATTTAAAATAAGTTAAGTTATTGATAAATTTAAGATAAATTAAGTTATTGATAAATTTAAGATAAATTAAGTTATTAATAGATTTAAGATAAATTAAGTTATTAATAGATTTAAAATAAGTTAAGTTATTGATAGATTTAAAATAAGTTAAGTTATCGACGGATTCGTTATAAGTTTAGTTGTTGGGGGATTCGTAATCCCCCAACTTGTCAAAGAGGTGAATGAATTGGAAAAAAAATTAAAAAACGAATTTGTCCATCTACATGTCCATACAGAGTATAGTTTACTAGATGGTGCATCTAGGGTGGATAAACTTATAGATAGAGTTAAAGAACTGGGAATGGATAGTGTGGCTATAACCGACCATGGTTCTATGTTTGGCATAGTTGATTTTTATAAAACCGCAACAAAAAAAGGGGTAAAACCTATCTTAGGATGTGAAGTATATATATCTAAAGGTAAATATACTGAAAAGAATTCAAAAAGGGATAAAAAACAAAATCACTTAGTTTTATTAGCAGAAAATAACGAAGGTTATTCAAATCTTATAAAAATAGTATCTGAAGGCTATGTTAACGGATTTTATTATAAACCTAGGGTTGATTACTCTGTCCTTAGAAAATATAGTAAAGGCATTATTTGTCTTAGTGCATGTCTAGGGGGAGAAGTACAACAATATCTATTAAATAACGACTATAATAGGGCTAAAGAAACAGCTTTAGAATATAGAGATATTTTTGGACAAGACAATTTTTATCTTGAATTACAGGATCATGGAATAAAAGAGCAAAAGATGGTTAATCAACAGTTAATTAATTTAAGCAAAGAAACTAATATACCATTGATAATTTCTAATGATGTCCACTATACAAATAGGGAAGATGCTAAATTTCATGATATATTATTGTGTATCCAAACAGGAAAAACAATAGACGAAGAAGGACGTATGAAATTTCCCACATCGGAATTTTATTTAAAATCTCCAGAGGAAATTAGAGAACTTTTTCCAAATATGAAAGAAGTTATGGATAATACAGTAAAAATAGCGGAAAGGTGTAATGTTAATCTAGACTTTGATACATTACATTTACCTAACTATGATGTGCCCGAAGGATATACCCATTCTGAATATTTAAGAAAGTTATGCTATGATGGGCTTAAAGAAAGATATGATAATATAACCGATGAAATAAAAGATAGACTTGAATACGAATTAAATGTAATAGAAAGTATGGGTTATGTAGATTATTTCCTTATAGTTTGGGATTTTATAAAATATGCAAAGGACAATGAAATTATGGTAGGCCCTGGGAGAGGCTCTGCTGCAGGGAGTATAGTTTCATATACATTAGGCATTATAGATATAGACCCTATTAAACATGGGCTTATATTTGAAAGATTCCTTAATCCTGAAAGGGTAACAATGCCCGATATAGATATTGACTTTTGCTATGAAAGAAGAGAAGAAGTAATAGACTATGTGGTTGAAAAATATGGAGAAGATAAGGTTGCTCAGATAGCCACATTTGGAACCATGGCAGCAAGGGGCTCTATAAGAGATGTAGGTAGAGTATTAAATATTTCCTATAGCGAAGTTGATACTATATGTAAACAGATACCCATGGAGATTGGAATGACCATTGACAAGGCCTTAGATGTAAATAGAAAACTAAGGGGTATGTATGATGATGACGAGAGAATAGAAGAGCTTATAGACCTATCTAGAGCCGTAGAGGGGCTTCCAAGACATACATCTACCCATGCCGCTGGTGTGGTTATATCTAAGGCACCTATAACTGAATATGTTCCGTTATCAAGGAATAAGGATGCTATAACTACTCAATTTACAATGACACAACTTGAAGAACTAGGTTTACTAAAAATGGACTTTCTTGGTCTTAGAACATTGACTGTTATAAGGGATGCAATTAACCTTATTGAGCATAATTATAATAAAAAAATAGATTTTTCTAATCTAAGTTATGATGATGAAAATGTATATAAAATGTTTGCTAAAGGTGAAACCTTAGGGATATTTCAGTTTGAAAGTACCGGTATGAGACATTTCTTAAAGGAGCTAAAGCCAAACTGTTTTGAGAATATAGTTGCTGCTAACTCCCTTTTTAGGCCTGGGCCTATGGACCAGATACCAACATATATAAAAAATAAAAACAATCCCGATAATGTAGAATACTTACATCCTAAACTAGAGCCTATATTGGATGTAACCTATGGATGTATTGTCTACCAAGAGCAAGTTATGAAGATATTTAGGGATATAGGTGGTTTTTCCATGGGACGTTCTGACTTGGTTAGAAGGGCCATGAGTAAAAAGAAAATGGATGTTATGGAGAAAGAAAGACAACATTTTATATATGGTAAAAAAGATGATGATGGTAATGTGGAGATAGTGGGAGCTATGGATAATGGAGTAAGTGAAGATATAGCAAACCAAATATATGATCAAATGATTAGTTTTGGTAAATACGCATTTAACAAATCCCACTCAGCAGCATATGCTTTAGTGGCATATCAAACGGCTTATTTAAAATATTACTATCCAGTGGAGTTTATGGCTGCATTAATAACCAGTGTAATGGGAAATACTAATTCAGTATCTTTATATATACAAGAATGTAAAAGGCTTGGTATTGACATATTGCCACCTGATGTAAATGAAGGATACTCTAAATTTACTGTATCAGATGGAAAGATACGATATGGATTAGCTGCTGTAAAAAATGTGGGAACATCTGCCATAGAGTCTATAGTAAAGGCAAGGGAAGAAAAAGGAAAATTCAAAAGCTTTATGGATTTCTGTGAAAAGGTGGATTCAACTGCATTAAATAAACGAACTGTAGAGAGTTTAATTAAAAGTGGAGCATTTGATTCATTAGGAGTATATAGGTCCCAGTTAATCTCAGTATATGAAAGAATATTAGATGGGGTCAGTAGAGACAAAAAAAGAAATATACAGGGCCAATTTTCCCTATTTGACAGTTTATCCGGTGGAGAAGACAAGTCTTTAAGGGAAGATGATTTACCAGATGTAAAAGAATTTCCAGAAAAGACTTTACTAACTATGGAGAAAGAGATGTTAGGGGTATATATAACAGGACATCCCCTATCAGAGCACGAAGAACAATTAAAAGAGATTTCAACTATCAATAGTAGTGAAATTATAGAACTTACTAATGATGAAAATGAGACTGCTACACCTACTAACTTTAAAGATGGAAGTACAGTTTATATTGGTGGAATACTTAATAGTGTAAAAAATAAGATTACTAAAAATAATAATATGATGGCATTTGCTACACTGGAAGATTTGTATGGTATGGTAGAGCTAATAATATTTCCTAAAACATATGATAAACATTCAAAGTTTATCCATGAAGATAGTATTGTTGTGGTAAAAGGTAGGTTAAGTATAAGTGATAAAGATGATATAAAAATAATATGCGAAAAAATAAAGCCATTAACATCAATAAAAAAGGAAAAGTTGTATTTAAAGATACCAAAGGATAAACCCTTGGACAAATTAGAGGATCTTAAAAAGATTTTTATTAAACATAAGGGAAATGTTCCCGTATATGTATATATAGAAAAAAATAAGAAAACAATAATGGCTGAAAGGGATTTTTGGGTAAATATTAATGATAATAAGGTAATAAATGAACTAGAGTACGAACTTGGTAAGGGCTGTGTAAAATTAAAAGGTGTATAAATATTAGTTACCTTAAGGTAACTAATATTTATACAAAATTATATAACATAATAATCATATATGTTATAATAGCAATATATGTCACAAAATACTTTTTTGTAGGTGGTAATAATGTGGACAGTTATATGCATGGCAGATGGAATTGATGAAGCAGAAAGAATAAAGCGTAAGTTAGAAGCTGAAAGTTTTTTAGTTAAGATCGAGAAATTTTCAAAAGAAGGAGAAAAAACAACTTATGCTATAAATGTTCCAGAGTTTGAGGCAGATGAAGTACAGGAAGTATTAATAGAACTAGGCTTAAATTATTAAAAGAAATAGTTGAGTTTTTATACTATTTTTTTATTTAATCGGGACAAGTTATGACCAAGGGGGACGTATTAAATATCAATAGAGGAGGTATTTGTTTTGAAAACAATAGGTGTTTTAACAAGTGGAGGAGATGCTCCAGGGATGAATGCAGCTATTAGAGCTGTTGTAAGATATGGTATATTTAATAATTTAAGAGTAATGGGTATTAAAAAAGGGTATAATGGACTTGTAAATGGAAATATAGAAGAAATGCAACTTTCATCTGTAGCAGATATAATACATAGAGGTGGAACAATATTAAGGACAGCTAGAAGTGAAGAGTTTAAAACAGAAGAAGGTATGAAAAAGGCATTAAATGTTATAAAGGTCTTTGGTATAGATGGTATTATTGTAATAGGAGGAGATGGGTCGTTTAAAGGAGCCCATAAGTTAAGTGAACATGGTATATCAACCATTGGGATTCCAGGAACTATAGATAATGATTTAGGTTATACTGACTATACAATAGGATTTTATACTGCAGTTAATACGGTATTAGATGCCATAAGTAAGATAAGGGATACATCCACATCCCATGGCAGAGCAAATATTATAGAAGTGATGGGACGTCATTGTGGAGATATAGCACTATATGCTGGTCTTGCAGGGGGCGCAGAAAGTATCATAGTACCAGAAGAAGAACTTAATGTTGATGATATATGTAAAAAGTTAATACAAGGTAGAAATAGGGGAAAACTACATAGTATAATAATTCTTTCAGAAAATATAGTAAATGCATATGAACTGGGAGAAGAAATTCAAGAAAAAACTGGTATTACAACAAGGGTAACAATTCCTGGACACATCCAAAGAGGTGGTAGTCCTGTTGCATTTGATAGAATAATAGCCAGTAATATGGGTGCAAGAGCTGTTCAGTTATTACTTGAAGGTAAAACTTCCAGAGCAATAGGAATAAAGGGCAATGGATTGATAGATAAGGGTATAGAAGAAGCTATTGCTGAAGAAAGTGATTTTGATAATAAGATGTTTGAACTTACGAAAATTCTTTCAATATAGGAGTGAATTAGTATGAAAAAAACTAAGATAGTTTGTACATTAGGACCGGCATCGGAAAGTGAAGAGACTTTAAGGGAACTTATGATAAAAGGATTAGACGTTGCTAGAATGAACTTTTCCCATGGAAACCATGAAGAGCATAAAAAAAGGATTGATTTAGTCAAAAAACTAAGGGAAGAATTGGATAAACCTATAGCCATAATGCTTGATACAAAGGGACCAGAAATTAGAACTGGAGATTTTGAAAGTGGAGAGGTCAATTTAAAGGAAAATCAAGAATTTACTTTAACAAGTAGGGATGTCCTGGGAAATGATAAAATATGTAATATAACATATAAGGATTTACCTAATGATGTTGTCAAGGGGGATATAATACTTATAGATGATGGATTAATAGAACTAGAAGTATTGGAAGTTTTAGATGATACTGATATAAAATGTATAGTAAAAAATCCAGGTCCTGTTAAAAATCATAAAGGAGTTAATGTACCGGGCGTTAAAATAAATCTTCCAGCTATAACAGAAAAGGATAGTAATGATATTAAGTTTGGTATAGAAAATGGTATAGACTTTATAGCGGCATCTTTTATAAGAAAGCCAGAGGATGTTATTGAAATAAGAAGGATACTAGAAGAAAATAATGCAGATCATGTTCAAATAATATCTAAAATTGAAAATCAAGAGGGTGTTGACAATATAACCGATATTATTGATGTTTCCGATGGAATAATGGTAGCAAGGGGAGATCTAGGAGTTGAAATAAAGCCTGAAGAAGTACCTCTTGTACAAAAAAACATCATAAGAAGATGTAATCTACTAGGAAAACCCGTAATAACAGCAACCCAGATGTTGGATTCAATGATAAGAAATCCAAGACCAACTAGAGCAGAGGTAACCGATGTTGCCAATGCAATATTAGACGGAACAGATGCTATAATGCTATCAGGGGAAACTGCAGCGGGAAATTATCCAGAAGAAGCAGTGGAAACCATGGCAAATATAGCCTTGAGAATAGAAACATCTACCGATTATAAAAAAGCTCAAAATACTAAGATCCTAGGTAAAGATATAACTGTTACAAATGCCATAAGCCATTCTACATGTAACACAGCAGAAAGCTTAGAAGCAGCAGCTATTATAACAGCTACATCATCGGGATACACAGCAAAGGCTGTATCTAAGTTTAGACCGGAAAGTCCTATTATAGCAACAACACCAGATAAAAAAGTAATGAGAAAGTTATCACTTGTTTGGGGAGTTTACCCTGTATTATCATCAGAAACTAATTCTACAGATGAAGTGATCGATACATCGGTTGAAGATGCTTTAAAGAAAGGGCTTATTAATCAAGGGGACCTAGTTGTTATAACGGCAGGAGTACCTGTAGGAGTTTCAGGAAGTACCAACTTAATAAAGGTGCATATAGTAGGAGAAGTACTAATAAAGGGAACTGGAATAGGAGAAAAATCAGCAACAGGAAGAACCTGCAAAGCTTCAGATGCTGAAGAACTAGAGATTAAGTTCAAAAAAGGTGATATATTAGTAACTATAGCCACAGATAGGGATATGGTGCCATATATGGAAAAAGCATCAGCAATAATAACTGAGCAAGGTGGACTTACATCCCATGCAGCTATAGTGGGACTTAGTTTAGGAAAACCCGTTATAGTAGGAGCAAAAGATGCCATGGATGAATTAAAGGATGGAGAAACTATAACCGTAGATAGTATTAGGGGACTTGTTTATAAAGGTGAAGCAAGGGTACTTTAGAAGTGCAGAGAATAAAGAATAGAGAATAAAGAATAGATATTGTAGGGATTGGATATATCCAATCCCTTTTACTTTGCCTTTGGCAGAGTAATTAAAAATATTGTAGCTCCGAATTCATTCGGAGGTTACTCTATTTATTCTTTATTATTTATTCTCTATTCTTTAATTTATACAGGGCGGCGGAAAAATCAGCTTGCTGATTTTATTAACTATTAACTATTAACTATCTACTGTCTTTATTTTCCCAAAACAAACTGATATAATTATACTAGATTATAACGAACAAAGGAGATGAGAAACATGGTTCATGATACAATAATAAGGGCGAGATATGCTGAAACTGATCAGATGGGGATAATATATCATGCAAACTATTTTACTTGGTTTGAAATAGGAAGAACAGAATTTTTTAGAAATTTAGGAATGGATTATAAAGACTTAGAATATAGAAATGTATTGTTACCAGTAATAGATGTGGGATGTAAATATATAACCTCAGCTAAATATGACGATGAGATAATTATTAGGACTAAGCTTTCAAAACTAAAGGGGGTAAAGTTAAAATACGAATATGAAATAATCAGGAAAGAAGACAATAAATTGTTGGCAGAGGGATATACATTACATGCATTTGTTGATAAAGATTTAAAACCTGTAAACTTTAGAAAAAAATATAAAGATGTTTGGGATTTATTAAGTAAAAATTTAGAATAATGGGGGATGGGTATGCTATTTAAACTAGGTTTACTTTTTACTGTAACACCTATAGTGGAACTATTTATCTTATTTCAACTTGCTAAAATAACAAGCTTTTGGCAAACTATAGCCATAGTTATTTTCACAGGAATAGCAGGGGCATATTTAGCTAAAAGTGAAGGAAAGATAATCATAACAAGAATAAAGGAAGAACTAAATCAAGGGAGACTTCCAGGTAATCAATTACTAAATGGCCTTTGTGTCTTAATAGGAGGAGCTTTATTATTAACACCGGGAATAATAACAGATATTTTAGGATTCACTTTAGTAATCCCAGGGGTTAGGGAATTTTACAAAAGTATTATCAAAAGAAAGTTTAAAAAGGTAATAGATAGAGGTGACTTTGATATTCGCTTTTTTAGATAAGGGGGGAAATATAATGGAGAAAAGAAAACTTGGAAAAACAGGATTTGAAGTGACATTAATAGGATTTGGGGGTATTCCAATACAAAGGCTCAAAGATGATGAAGCTTTAAGAATAATAGGTGAAGCTGTTAATCAAGGTATTAATTTTATAGATACTGCCACAGGTTATGGTAGAAGCGAAGAATTAATAGGATATGGTATAGAAAAGTATGGAAGAGATAAATTTTATATAGCCACTAAATCTCCAGTAAGAGATTATGATGGCATGAAAAAAGAAATAAATAAAAGTTTAAAAAGGTTAAAAACTGATGTTATAGACTTATATCAACTGCATAATGTTAGGACTGAGGAGCAATATAATAAAGTTATGGGAAAGGATGGAGCCTTAAAAGCCCTTAAAGAGGCTAAAGAAGAAGGCAAGATAAAAGAAATAGGTATCACCAGTCATGACCTACATATATTAGAGAAGACAGTTGATACAGAAGAATTTTCCACTATTCAGTTCCCATATAATCCCGTTGAGAGACGAGGAGAGGACTTATTTAAAAAGGCGAAGGACTTAGATATAGGAGTAATAGTAATGAAGCCTGTTGCCGGTGGAGCAATTAAGAATGTAAATCTCTCTTTAAAATTTATATCTGAAAATGAAAATGTATCGGTAATAATTCCGGGAATGGATAAGGTGGATCAGGTAATAGAAAATAGCAAAGTAGCTAAAGAATTCACTCAGTTGACTGAAGAAGAAAAGAGAATAATAGATAAAGAGGCCAAGGAATTGGGTTCGGAGTTTTGTAGAAGGTGCGGATACTGCGGACCATGTCCCCAGGGAATAGATATTCCCACTCAATTTATATTAGAAGGATACTATTTAAGGTATGATCTAGAGGATTGGGCAAAGGAAAGATATTTAGGCATTGATAAAAAAGCAAGTGACTGTATAGAGTGTGGTAAGTGTGAACCTAAGTGTCCATATGACCTTCCCATTAGGGATATGTTAAAAAGAGTATCTGAAAATTTAGGATAATATGCATAAATGAAGTAATTTTTGTGTATAATATATAATATATATTTGAATACCATTGGGTTTTCTGATTCTAATCTAACTTGCGCACATTTTATGTGCGCCATTTTTTTACCCGTTATTGGAGGATTTCATTTCCCATTCATTGTTAGGGAATTCATTTCTCATTCGTTGTTAGAGGATTCCTTTGTCACTGGTTGTTGGGGAATTCGTAATCCCCCAACCTAGTTAAACCTCCGGATTTATAAACTTAGGTCTCTCTAAAGGCTTAGAAATATCCAATCCAGCAAACTCACTCACAATATCATTATCCACCAATATATGAACCCTATTTACTCCTTCTATACTGGTAAATGAGAATAATATTGAATCTACCATCATTCGTTGTAAATTTTTATTACCATCATAACTATTTACCAAATTTTTATTAAAATTAAGCTTTAATATTCCATCACTAACAGAAAAATTCTTAATTTCCACATTATTAGGAATTGTATTAGAGAGATTGTCTGTAGATTTTTTTAACTTATCTATCATTTTATCTACTTTTTCTGTTATACTAAAATTATTATTTATTTCATATACGTTGTAACCTACAAGAAAGTATCTTTTGTAGTTATTGAAAGAGAGGTAGACTTTATTGTTTTTATTTAGTTTTATATTACTACTGATATCGTTGCCATTAAAAAATAATTTTTTTCTTTGGTTATCCACTAAAAATTTAATATGATCTATTCCAGAAATACTTGATAAAGATTTTAAAAAAGATTCCATGGCTATATTACTCCTAGTACTGGATTCTGTATATATCTTTTCATCAGAGGGTAAGTTTACATATGTGATACCTTTTTTGATTGTAATATAATTCACATTTCCAATAGGTGATGATGAATTTAAACCGGTACTATTGTCAGGCCCTTTTTGTAATTCCTTTATTGTAGTATTTAATGGTTTATTACTATACTTTACAAACCTAGTTACTCCAATAAGTTCATCGATTTTATTATCTTTGTCTGGGAAATAAAGGGTTAAAGGCATTTTTCCATCGGGAATTTTATTTGATGCAGGTATATATTTTTGATTTCCCATATATTTTAAGGTTAAAGTTAGAGGAGCTAGATGTTTCTCCTTTACATTGGCATCAATTATTATTTTATATTCACCGTTTGGAATGTTAAGATTTTCTTGAGATAAATCTAAGTTCATTATATAGGGTACATTTTTGGTAATGGATATTGAAGACTGATTATTAGCTCTATTAAAATTTTTAGTTTTAAATAGATTATTATTTTTATATATATTGGCTTTTATAATATGATCACTTGTAAGACTTAATTTAGTATTTTTATTAGAAGTAAATTTTAATGATATATTTTTAGGGTTATATAATGAATTACTATCTAGATCAGTTAATATGGAAATTTGGGATAAAGAAGATTCAGCTGTTTCAGAAGGAACACTATCAACAGTCGGACATAATGTTACGGAAATACCGCTTGCTATAAAAGCTATAATAAGAACAATTATTAAATTAGTTAAACCTTTAAACAATACAATCCCCCCAATATGCTTGTACTAAAAATACTCTTATTACTATTTTATATTAAAAAAGGGGAAAAATAAACACCTATTTCCAAATATACATTATACTACATATTTCGATATAAAATACATGAAGAGAGGAGATATAGATATGAGGATTCCTGTTAAGAAAAATGAAATAAAAAAAATTGAAATTATTGACTTAAATCATAGGGGGCAGGGAGTAGCTAAAATAGAAGGATTTACAATATTTATAGATGGAGGTTTACCAGGGGATAAAGGGGAAGCTAAAATAATTGATGTAAAAAAGAATTATGCCAAGGGAAAAATGATATCCATAACTGAACCATCAAAAGATAGAACTGTCCCTAAATGCCCCATATCTGGTATGTGTGGAGGTTGCCAACTACAAGGTTTAAGTTATGATGCCCAGCTAGAGCTTAAAACCAATAAAGTGAAAAATGACTTAAAAAGAATTGGTAATATTGAAGATGTAACAATACACGACACAATAGGTATGGATGAACCCTTTAACTATAGAAATAAGGCCCAGTTTCCTGTAAGAAAGGGGAAAAAGGGTGTAAACATAGGATTTTATGAAAGGGGAAGCCATGATATAGTAGACACAAAATCATGTATAATACAACATAGTTTAAATGATAAAGTTTTAGAAATAGTAAAGGAGTATATGAACAAATATAATATAACCTCCTATGATGAAAAATCAGGGAAAGGTATAGTAAGACATGTATTAACTAAAACTTCTTTTAAAACAGAAGATATGATGATTGTTATAATAACAAAGGGAAATAAACTACCCCACAAAGAAAAGTTAATAGACTTAATAAAAGAAAGTATCCCTAATGTAAAAAGCATAATACAAAATATAAATAATAAAAAAACCAACAGAATACTTGGTAATAAGTGGATAACCCTTTGGGGTGATGATAAGATTGTGGATTATATACAAGATTTAAAGTTCAACATATCGGCAGAATCATTTTTTCAAGTAAATCCAATACAAACTGAAGTACTATATAATAAAGCCCTTGAATATGCAGATTTAACTGGATATGAAACTGTATTTGATCTATACTGTGGAATAGGAAGTATATCATTATTTTTAGCTAAAGAAGCTAAAAAAGTGTATGGAATAGAAGTTGTGGAAAAGGCAATACAGGATGCAAAGGAAAATGCAGAGCTAAATAATGTAGAAAATGCAGAATTTTACGCTGGCACAGCAGAGGAAGTATTCCCAAAACTATACAGCGAAGGAATAAAGGCTGATGTAGTAGTAATAGATCCCCCTAGAAAGGGATGTGATGAGACAGTGTTAGATACTATAGTAAAGATGGCTCCTAAAAAAGTAGTATATGTATCCTGCAACCCATCTACTTTAGCAAGGGATCTTAAGTATTTAGGGGAACATGGATATGGGGTCAAAGAGGTGCAGCCAGTGGATATGTTTCCTCATACGATGCATGTTGAAGCCGTAACACTACTTGTGAAGAAGTGAAAGGACTGAAAAAGTAGATTGGATAGGTTATACTTAATTAGACAGCAAAGGTAATTTAAAATATGATATAATTAAGTTAGAAAGACGGTGATACTATTAAAGATAAAGTAAATAATGAACATGACTTAGGATATAAACATATACTTTCTAACAAGAAAAATTTCATAGATTTCCTTAAGGGATTTATAAAAAAAGATTGGGTAAAATTAATAGAAGAAAAGGATTTAATACTAATAGATAAAGAGTTTATTTTAGAAGATTTTAAAGAAGAAGAGGCAGATATAGTATATAGAGTAAACATAGATAGAAAGATGAACTTAATAATACAGAAGATAAAGAAAAAATGAGAAAGACCTATAGGTTACCAGCAATAGTACCGATAGTACTATATAACGGCAGAAGTAACTGGACAGCTGCAAGAAACTTTAAAGAAATATTAAAGGGATATGAATTATTTGATGAAAATATAATAGACTTTAGATATTTATTATTAGATGTAAATAGAATGGAAAAAGAAGAATTATTAGAAATAGCAAACATAGTAAGTTCAGTATTTTTACTAGACCAAGATATAGAAGTTAAAGAGATAGTAAAAAGATTAAAATTAATAGGAAGATTAGTAAGAAAGGGTCCAACAAAGGAACAAAGAAAGACATTTAACAGTTGGCTTAAAAATGTATTAAAAAATAGATTTACCAAGGAAGTAAGTGAAAATGTGTTTAAAGTACTTATTGAAACATCAGGAGAGGAGGATGATGATATGGTAAGTAATTTAGGCAGAAATATAGAACGAGCATTAAAAGAAGAAAGACAAGATGGAATAGAAAAAGGAATGGAAAAGGGAATAGAAAAAGTCGCAGTAGAAATGATACTAGATGGAGAAAGTAATGAGAAAATAAAAAAATATACAAAATTAGATGATATACAAATTGAAAAATTAAGAAATAAAATAACAAAAAATTAAAGTTAAAGAGATAGTAAAAAGATTAAAATTAATAAAAATATTAATAAAACAAGGGCTAGAGAAAAGACCTTATTTCATAGTAGAGATAAGGTCTTTTTAAATCTTATTTAAAGCTTCTAGGCTCATATATTTCAACTATTTCCATAGTCTTACTTGGTATGTTTTGACAGCGCAAATTCAATATGGCAGGGGGTGAACCTAGATACATTTTATTAGGGGTTGATAGGGTTACTTTTTTTGAGGAGAACATACAATGACATTAGGTTGGTATCTTTCCTCAATAACGATGTAATAAATTTGGGAAAAAGGTGTATGGGCATAAAACGGTTAACAACAAGTTAGTAAGTAATGCAAATATCAAAATATGCGACAACTTTGTTGACAAACACAGTGTAGAAACATATGAAAAAGCAAAAGAAAAGCACCCTGAAAGATGGTCTAAAAATACTAGAAATTGGACGTTACCAGAATATGTAGCACTTAATCCTATAAAGGAAAAAGAAATTAAAGATGCTATTAATTATCAAAAAGCTTAGAACCCATCTAGATAAAGATTTGGCGAAGCGAACCATTGATATGGAGAGGCATACATGGTAGCCTATTAAGAAGGCTGTACCTCTATTCACATCTGCCTACAGGTACAAAATCCATATATGTAGAGGCTCCATGTCAATGGCGAATCGGGAACGAAGAAATTATACCTTTTTCAAATTAAATGCGACAACTTACTTGACAAACACCGGCTTTCATAATAGATCAATTTTATGACGGTAGTAAACTTACGAAGTTTCTTTTAGAAAGAGGAGTAGACATTAACGTTACAACAGGGGCATTTAAAACTAGAATTGAACACTTCTTAACAATGTGGGATTATTTTGATGATGATAGATGTATTTTATATTTTGAGTTACTACAAAAATATAGAAATGAGGATTTGAATTTAAATGTAAAGACAAATACAGGTGCCAATACTGTTTTATCAGCAGCCCAGCATTGTAGAGCTAAATTAATTAAATGGTTAATAGATAATGGTGCAGATCCTTTTATGATTGGAGGACATGATAATTCAAATGCAATTGATAGAGCGATTACTGTATGGCCTGATAAAGATCCACAAGCAAGAGTAGAGAATGTAAAAGTTTTATTAGAAGCTGGACTTGATATTGAAATTACGAATCCACAAAGTCAAACACCATTAATTGCAGCAGCTGAAGTAGGCGCTTTTGATGTTGTTGAATTCTTACTCAAAAAAGGGGCAGATGTGAATGCTTTAACCAATGAAGGAGAAAATGCTATTTGCTTTGCTGTAAAGGGAAATTATGATTACCAGTTTACTAGAACATCAGAAATGAATGAACAGAATAAAGTAAGGGTTATCAATCTGCTTTGTGAATATGGTGGAAATATAGATTGTATATCTTTAGATGGATTAACACCTTTAGGATATTCTATCTGTTTCAAGTACAATCAAATATTTGAAAGGCTAATAGAATTAGGTGCGAATATAAACTTGAAAGATTCTTTTGGGCTTACACCACTTATGAGAGCATTGGCATATAACAATAGGAATGCAAAGCGAACTCTATTATCTCAAAGCAATATAGATTTAACTTTGGAAGATGAAAATGGGCAAAATATTTTATTTTACTTAGTAAGAGAAGATGATACTACTGAAAATGTTGCTAAATTTTTAAAGTTTGTTACTAATTTTAAAGTACCTTATACCAAAAATAATTTCAATGAATATCCATTATTTTATGCAGTAGAAGGTAAGCGCCATTTTACAAAGAAAATCTTAGAAATTAATAATGATATAAACTGTGAGGATTTAAAAGGAGCTACACCATTGTTGATTGCTTGTGGTTTTTATGTAGATAATGCTGAAGATTTTAATTTTAATATCCAAAAAGAAATTATAATGATGCTAATAGAAAAGGGAGCCGATATTAATTATAAAAACACAGACGGATTGACTGCGATGGATATAGCTGAAAGACTGAATAATTCTTCTTTAATAAACTTTTTAATATCTAAGGGGGCAAAACCTAAACGTAAAATTGGATTTCACCATAATATATAGTGTAGCATTTAAATATAAGCAAGGACAAGAGGGCTGTCCACTTGTCCTTCTGTATCGCCGCAAGATCATGTTTCTTCTATTCATATTGAAGCTGGCATATTTACAATTAAAGTTACAGTATAATGATGTATTAGTTTCCTAAATATATATTTACTATATCTCTAGCATTATTTATAACGAAATTTCTAAGTAGCTCTGGTGACAAAACTTCAACAGTATTTACGTACTCAATAATTCTTTTGCATACATTATCATATGTATATAAATTTACTAGGATTATGTCTTTTTTATTAGGTTGTAACTGTTCAATAATATCCATCTTACTTAATTCTTCTTTGGTAATAGATAATAATCTTAAAGTTACAGGATAAAAAGGAACATTAGATAATAGATCCTTAAAACTTACTATCAATTTTTTCCAAAGAGATTCTAGATTAAAATCACTAGGAATTGAAAATGTATCCTCAAGTTTAAATGCTTCTGTTATTCTATTGCACTTAAAAACCCTCAATGCATTTTTATTCTCACAGAAAGCAACAAGGTACCACTCTGATTTTTTTAGATTGCATTAATGCCTTTCTAAGTATATCAAGGTATGGTAGGTCAATCTTATCCTCCCATCAAGAATCTGAGTCGAAGTGAAAATGTTCCTTTGCTTTTTCAATATCATCAATATATTTTTGTGGAACTGTATTTTCTAATTTTAAAATTGCATTCTTAAGATTAGTGTTTGAATTTGTATATTTGGTAGGATGTAAGCCCATTCCACTTAGATATAATGTTAATAATTCATCAATATTCATTGTTTTAATAAATATGGATGGAGGAATTAAGGATATGAAACATGAATTAGAGATGACAAAGCCGGATTATCTAATTGGAGATTGGCCAAATAAATATAAATGGTTTTCTTGGTTAGAGTATGTAGTAAGTGTAACTAATCCAATATTCTTGGTAACTACTTTAAAAACAAGCGGTAAGGCTAATGCTAATCTACAATCTTGGGGATTATTATTAGGTGAAGAAGGTGAATATTGGTCATTAATGGCCATTAAAAAAGGGCAACATACATATGAAAATATACTGAGTGAGAGGGGGTGGTGTATTGACTATCCATCTTATAAAGATTATCCTAAATGCTTTGAAATAATTTATAGTAATGGTACAAGTGTAGATGAGATAATTTGGGATAGAGGAATCTAGGACGATAAAAACACCATGAATAAAGGAAAGTCTAATAAATTTAGAATGCAAATTCAAATGGAAAAGACCACTTTATAATAAGAGTAATTGGTATTTGTTTGCAGGTGAAATAACACATGTTGTAATAGATGATAGTGTTATTACCTCTGAGCCAAAAGAATGGAAATCGACTCTATAATGGATACATGGAAGCTTCTAGCTCTGAGCATCTAAGAATATATATTGCATTAGGAGAAGTATATAGACTTATTCATAGTAAACAGAGTGATTGGGCTGGTATTTGGGATGGAGATCTTACTAAAAAGAAATATCCAATTCATCCATCTGAGTTTTATAGAAATGCTGAGATTTATAATGGTAGTAATAAGTATTTGTTTAATAATAATATAATAAGTAATGAGCTATATGAAAAGATTTGCTCCCTTTGGGATGAAAATCTTTCTTATATGAAACAAAGACCTAATTCATTTTAGTCCTTTCCCTTGGAGTATTTATAACCTATCCAAACTCTAAAACGCGCGAGTATTGACAAGCACATTCATTTAAGATACAATTTATGCATAACTCAATGGTATATAGTGTAAAATCTACATACTATTGCTGTTGGTGTTAAATTTAAACTAAAAGCAAAGGAAGATAAAATTTATGGAAATAAAGATGACAAATAAAGATTTGCTTGATGAAATTTCAAGTGATCAATTTGATGAATCTTCATGTGAGCTGCCGACTCCATGAACATCTTTCATTAAAGAGGCAGTTTTCCTTGCAAAATGCCGTAGTTGACATGATAAGTCAGTATTAAACCTAAAGTATGAGAATAAGAATAAATTTTTGATAAGTCCACTTTAGGACGCACAGGTGATTTATCACTCAAAGGTTTAAAGTTAATAGTAAATTTAGGGCATCTTAGTCCGGTGTCTTTTTAAAACGGTTTTTTTGCTAAATGAAGTAGAACATACTTTACATTTGTACTGACCACGACTTACATTATTGTTGTAAAGATGGATGTGTGGTGCATTACACTTTGGGCAGTAAATAGAGTCTTTAACAGAAGGTTTATTTTTACAATGTTTAATTGGCTTAATTAGTTTACCAGCTGACTCAGCTTCTTATAAGAAGAAGTTTATAATTTAAAGTTTGGAATTTTTCTATTAATAGGTTGTTTCTCATTAACTTTCAGGTTTTTATAAGGCTTATTAATGGGTGGTTCTTCATATATAAATTTGTAAAAATAAAGGTTTTGTCAAGTTTTTGCGATAAAACTTTTGATAAAACCTAAGCTTGAGTATCGATGAAATATATATGAAAGCATATACTTTAAAAATCTCTAAAGCTAGGATAAGGTAAAGGAGGTGATATGTTGAAGGGTTTATGTTTAAAAGAACTATCAAAAACATATAAAGGAAAAGTTGATAATATTGCATTGAAAGAAACATCGGTGTGTTATCATGAAAATCAAATTATTGGCTTGCTAGGTGATAATGGTGCAGGAAAAACAACTTTACTAAAAAGTATTATTAATATTGTTTATCCAACAAAAGGAACAATTTATTTTAATTCTAAAAATCTACAGACGATGAGAAGCAAAGAGAAGGCTAAATTAGTTTTTTTTGTTGCTGAAGGAACAAGAAGTTTATGGTGGCGTTTAACCGTTATTGAAAATATTAGGTTTATGTGTCAAATGATGTGGGGGAACTGGGATTCTGTGAAAAGTAGCTTAGATTCGTATCTTGAAGTTTTTGGTTTAACAGATAAAAAAGATGTCTTAGTTGGAAAATTATCAAGAGGGCAACAACAAAAAGTATGTATATTGTTAGCTGTTGTATCTGATTCTCCTCTGGTGATTATGGATGAGCCCACATTGGGGTTAGATGTTTCGTCTCGACAGGAAATAGCTGAAATGATACTTGCTGCTAAACATAAGTCTAAAACTAAAACATTTATTATATCATCTCATGATATGGACTTTGTTGCTAAGGTAGCAGATCGTATTAGTATCCTTAAAGAAGGTAAGCTTATAGCTAATGGGACAATAGCAGAACTACAAGATTTACTGCAAAGAAAGTATACACGTTTTTCTATCATGGATGAACTTAATGACGAGCAAGCTCGTTTTTTACGGTCTGAGTTTGATATAAAAAAAATAAACAAAGAGAACGGGAAATTATTTCTTGAAGTTTACGACGACCTATCTCTGAAAAATAAGATAATTGACTATTTAAGGAATCAAGGCATTTATATCGAGTCTATCCAGGAGCACGATGGAAGTTTGGAAAGTTTATTTGTTGAATTGCAGAGGGGGTAAATATGAGAATATTTCAAATTTCAAAAGCAATTATTTATAAAGAATTTACTGTTACTATACGCTATAAAATTCAATTAGTTTCAGGCTTTGTTTTTTTATTAGTGACCTTAATAGGATTAGTTCTGGGAGGTAATCAGCTTTTAGGGAATGCAGAGAATGATGGAACTGCGTTAAGTTTACTTAGTGGTTTTCTTTTGTTTTTTCTTACAAATTTATGTATAAGAAATCCATCGGGAGAGTGTAGTACAGCAACTAACGAAGGAAATATGGAGACACTTTCTATGTTTTCTATTCCATTATATACATACTTATCCTTACAAACGTTCTTCAAGACTTTAGCAAATATTGGAATATTCATAGGTGTTGGGATTGTTGCTTCCTTATTGTTAGGCATCAATTTTATGAGCATAGATATGCTTGTGCTTATACCTTTCTATTTTTTATCTCTTTTAAGTGGAATAGGACTGGGGTTGATTTTGGCCGGTATGCAACTGTTATATAAAAAAGTAGACTATATTATAAGTTTAACTACTATTGGAATATCTCTAGCTTTAGCTTCATCACCACAAACTAATTCATTTTTTATTGAAATTATTCCCATGAAAGCTTTTGTAACTATGTTTAAGGATATATCTGTGGATAAAAATAGTCCTCAAATAATGAGTATGCTAGCAATTCTAGTGTCAAGTCTGTTTTTTTATACACTTGGTGTTTTAGTGTTCAATACAATGTTAAAAAAAGCAAAAATAAAAGGTTGTTTAGGAGGTTATTAGAATAAATGTTAAATGCAAAAATTCATACAGCTAATGGACTACCAAACTGGTCTCTGGATAAAATAGATGATCTTTTATCAATTACGACTATAACGGGCATTGATAGAAATTTTTTATTAGCTTTACAGGTTCATATACCTGCTGTGGATAATTCAGGTATAGGGCACCTTCTTGAACATATGATAATTGTTAAAACAAAAGAACTTGTAGAAAAAAATATACCTTTGAAAAGTGATACATTTATTACAGGTGTGACATACCCAAACCATGTTGTTTTTTATATTGGAGCGCAATCCTTTATGGAATTTAACATTATTGTCGAGGCATTCATTGAAGTATATTCATGTCTATCAGGATGTGGTAAAATATATACTTCTCTAGTAGATGATGCAAATGATCCTAATTCCATCATTTCAGAATTAAGGCGTAGAGAGAAAGAACGAATTAGCGTTATTTGGCAAAATTTTTATACAAAAATATTTGCTGATACAGAATATCGCTATAACTCAGGGGGACATTCGACAAAGCTAAAGAATAGATCATTCGAAGAAGTAATTCAGTTTTGGAAGGATCATTGCTTTTCAAAAGTGGAAATAGTTATGTCTGCACCACAATTTGAGGACAAAATAAAAGTCAAATTGTTAAAATTGTATAATTCACGAAAAATAGGAATGAAAAAAACAAAGCTGAATTTTAAGAATAGCATTCCTCCTATTTGCTATAACCGTTATGAAACTAAACATGACAGTAGTTTTTCTTATGGGATGGGTATTGTAAATAAAAAAAATTTTAGAACTGAATATATAGAAAGCTTACTATTTAATGTTGTTTCTAGTAACAATAAAGTAAAAAGAGGATTGGATTTTTTATATGAAAATGCTACTCCTTATGGTATGTTTTACTTTGGAATTCACACTAAAAAAAGAAAGAATGGGATAAAAGCAGATATTTTGTTCGATTTATTGTTGCAAATAGTAATGGAAACAAATGAAGATTTTATAGAAAAAATATCTAGAGATATAACAAAGCGATTACAGGTCTTAGATCTTGATGATAGACAAAAATGTATAGAGTTGGCCGCTCGTATTTTACAAAGATTTCGCCGTAATCAAGATTTGGATAAATCAATCATTTTACCAGAATCCCATGTATCTTTTGATGGTCATCATCTTAAAGGAGAACTTTTGGATTTTATTGAAGTTTTTAAAGGTGATGCTGATAACAAAGAGATTTTGTTTTGTTATCAATAGTAGTTACAAATAATAGGTCCCAGAGATCATATTACAAATTAAATATAAAAGAATCTTTCTTTAGTACACATTTTACCTTTATTAGACATGATAATCCTCCAATTCAATTTTATTTATTATATTATGTCCGAGTTTTTACTGTCTAATTAAGTATAACCTATCCAAATAGTGGAAATCACATTAAAAAGGTCTAAAAATGTGTATAAAAATAAGACTTGCTATATGATATGGTATGTGGGAACACGTTAGAAATGGGTAGATTTTTAGTTTTGAAAATTGAAAATAGGTAGCGAAAAATCCTGAATTTCAATGAGTTCAGGGTTTTTTTAGTGGAGTTTTATGTACATTGGTTTAGGATTAATACCCTAAATATATAGACAAATATAAAAGATAAAGATATAATAATTTAAAGGGGTGGATAATAATGGATATGAAAATTGATAACTTAGTTCCACTTTATGCATTATGTACTGATTTAGAACATTTATTTTCGGTTGTTTAGAAAAACAGAAAAGTAACTCTATTTAAAGCTAATGATATTCTTTATATAATTTTTAAATACCATTAGCTATCTTGTTAATTCAAATATTCTATTTAGAGCAGAAAACTTAATACTTCATGTATACTTAAGGTTAGTTGAAACATCAAATGATAATTATGCTGAGAACAAGGGTTTATCAGTAAAACAATGAATCAAAGGCCAATTTAGGCCTATACATGAATTACACGACATATGATCCGATTCTTGATGAAAAATATACAGAATATAAATACTTACCCTTATGTATGGTTGGATACCCTAATAGAAGTATATCTAGCTTGGAAGTTTGTTCAGAATAAAAATATATTTTAGATGAATATCTTAGGGAGTGTGCAAAGGTAATTTTATGAAAAAATAGTAGTAAGTATTAGATATTTTGGTAAAATATTAATTAAATAACAAAAAAGGAGAATGTTTAATGAGTAAAAAAATTTTAGGTATTTCATTAAGTATAGTTATGTTACTATTGTTGTCTTTAGGTACATATAAAGCAGAAGGGGATAGAGTTGTGGAGGAAGAAAACAGTATTAGTACAGTTACTATTGAAGGTATTGATTGTAATATAACAGTGGAAGAGTCTGATAATGATAACTTTCAATATAATTATGATACTAATATATTTCAAGTTTCTACTACAAAATCAACTTTAGATGATGTAAAAATTACCATTAAAACAAAAGAAAATGCTGAACCACAGTTTAATGACAGAGTTTATATTTATATACCAACTAATAAAATAAGTAAACTAGATGTTATAAGTTCTAATGCCGCAATTGGTCTTGCTAAAATAAATACTGAATTAAATATACAAAATAATGAAGGAGTAGTAAGTTTTTATGCTTTCCAAGGATTGACCAATGATATTAACTATACAAGTCAAAATGGTGTTGGGACATTAAAGATTGTAAAAGAGGCAAATAATTATTCTTTTAATTTAACAAATGATGCTTCTGTAGTGAGTATCCCGTTTTCCGATTATAAAAGCTTTAGCTCTAGGTATATACATAAAGAAGGAGAAGGTTCTGTAGATATTAATATTGATTTACAAGAAAGTGTATTTTCTCTACTGTTAGATGTATAAGAGGATGTTTTAATTCCAGCTAGAATGTCAAGCAGTTTAACTACACCTGGTCCATGGAATGATTCAAGTGGATGTACTTTAAGAGAATTTAATACATATTAAAATAAGTAACTATTAATAGAGGAAGAAATATAATGAAATATCGAAATTCTGTTATAAATTTAATGAACCAGTATATCTTAGTAAGAATGGTCAAGGAGATTTATCTGTTATGAGTATTGAGACCTATGAAAAGCTCGTGGGCAAATTTGAATTATATAACTTAATTGATGAAGGTACTAAAACTCAGGGACAGTTCATTTAAAAATACTAAGTATATAAATTAAAACTTCGGCCATAACATCATCTATAAAAAAATAAGGGTGTGTAATAGAGAGAAAATAAGAAAAGTACAAGCTTTTATAATGAACTGTCTCTAATTGGTAGAAAAGAGAAATTAGAGTGGGTGTAAAGATTATTCAATCAACTAAAGAATTAAACAGAAGAAAAAAGTATGTGATTATATGTATTGCTATCAAGATTTATCAGAGAAATAAGTACAAGAGAAGATAATAGACTAGCTGAATATAGAGTGTAATTATGATGCGCAAAAGTTTCAGAAGATTTTGAAATAATATGGTATAATACAAATGTAGTTTCAATTGATTTACAAACTTACCTGTTTTTATTTTAGGAGAAGGTTATATGTTTACAATAGGAGAATACATATTTCAAAGAAAGAGGTGCTTAAAATGGAAGATATTAAAATCGGCTCAACATTATTATTCGGTGGTTATAATTGGTGTGTGCTTGATATACAAAACAATAGGGCTTTGATTTTAACTAAAGAAATTATAGAACAACACCCTTACCATGATACTTATAAAGATGTAACATGGGCTGACTGCGCATTAAGAAAATATCTTAATGGCAAATTTTATGACAAATTCAACACAACTGATAAATCAAGAATAATTCCAGTAATAAATAAAAATCTTGATAATCAGTGGTATGGTTCAAGAGGGGGAGAAGATACTCAGGATTACATATTTCTTCTGAGCATTGAAGAAGTAGTGTGCAAATATTTCGGTGACAGCAGTAAAAACCTTGAAAACCCCAGCCCCAAACAACGATACTGGTTTCAAAGGAAAGACAAAAACAACAACAAGAGAAGATCAACCTTTGATGGGTATGTATGGTGGTGGTGGCTTCGGTCGTCCGGGCGTGACAATAGAAGAGCTGTATATATCCACGGTGACGGTAATATAGGCATTCAGGGAAACGGCACCTTTCGCTACAGTAGCAAGACGGTTCATCCTTCAACAGGGGATAATAGCGGTGGAGTTCGTCCCGCTCTGTGGCTGATGTTGGAAGTAAATAATAAGGGAGGGTAAGCAAGGGGACTATTAATTTGTCTTGTGGAGAATACACTTTAAATTTTTAATAAAAAAAGATGAAGAAATATATAGCTTTGGCAACCATGAGACCTTTACCTAGGAAATGGTTGAAGGAATAGGAAAAACAGTATTTATATTTTTAAATATGACATACTGTTGTCGTATTAGAAACGGTATAATAATAAAAACGAAAGGAGGAAAAAAATGAGCACACATCATGGCGGACCTGTAACACTAAAACCCATAGGTGAAATCGCTAAATATATAAAAAACTTGATACCGGCGAATATACCTGAGACTTATGGGCTGAAGCCCAGGTTTGAAAACGTTGCAAGGGAAGAAAATATACGACAAGGGGTTATTGCCTTTAGGAATTTTTTATATTTATTTTGTGACCGCTTAATCTCAGATGGACATCTATATGTCAAGGCGAAAAAAAATCCAAAGAGTGCCACAGATTATCCTTTTTTATATAATATTACAGACCTTTTAGCTGACATAGGTTATCATAGTGAACTGTCTGAAAGGGGTGATTCATTATTAATAACTGAAATACCATCATTTACTGCCTCAATTGATGAGAAAGGAAATATAAAGAAGCCTAAAAACTCTGCTTCTAAGCTACTTAAATGTTTGCGGTTTTTAACTTTATGTGGTTTTGTTTTTACTGGTATTGATTTAAAAGCAAAGAGGCTTAAGATTTCGGAAGTACAATTATTAGAAGTATCATATCCCAGTGATCCCATTTTGTTGACAGGGTTAAAAGTTATGGCGATTGCAGATATAGAGCTGCGAAGGAAAAGGTATAAGAACGACCATAATCACGATAATCTTCTGCGGTGTGATTATAGGTTAATAAAAGCAGAAGATACGGATGAACTCGATGTTTTGAAAGATTTTTTACATCCCTTACCTGAAAAAGTCCAAAAGCTGGCATTAGAATTACATAGGCGCTATATAGATATGGGAATGACTTGCGTAACGATCATATCAACATTCGAAGTTCATTTTGCTTATTCATATGTGAAGAATAGCCGGAGGGTCTTATCGTCACGGGAAGTATATCAGCGAAGAGTATGGGAGTTTGCCTTATCTACGAGAGATGGTTATTGTTTAGTTATAAGAGCCAAAAAAACGGATAAATATGGGGATGTTATTGAAAAATTCCCTTTATCTTTACAGGAAAAAATTGCAAAGGGGTATGGTTGTGATAGGAAGCTGCATAATGAACCCTGTCAGCGGGGTTGTCAGGGGTTTCGCATATCTTTGGATGACTCAATATTAGATATCAGCAGGAGTATTGAAACATGGCTTGATAATGAGGTGTCGTTTAAATTAAGAAAATGAGCGCTTGCTGTGTGATTAGCGGAAAAGTGTTTAAGTTAAAAAAATTATATTTTGAATGGAGGAAATTAAAAATGAGTAAATATGAAAATGCAATCAAACTTATGGAGGAATTCTGTGGAAATGGTAAAGACAATGTTGTTGCCCTTGCCACAATATCATTGTCGCCCAATGATGCTGGCAATCCCCGACCTGCTGTTCGCATGGTTGATGCATATTATGAAGATGGGGTATTTTATATTTCTTCAGCTTCGTGGAAAAATAAAACACTGGAGATTGAGAAGAACAATGAGGTATCTATTTGTGGATTAGACTTGTTCACTGCTCATGGTATAGCTGAGAATCTCGGCTGGGTTAAGGACGAGAAGAATGCAGAAATCAGAGCCAAGATGAAAAAAATCTTCCCATGGTTTGACGATCACGGTGGCGAGGAGAGTCCAGATTCAATCGTTCTGCGTATCACCCTCACAGAAGGAAGGATTACTGACAACGAAAAAAAATACGGCGAATGGCAATATAAAGTTGATTTTGTGAATAAGACGGCGAAGTAAGTCAATGTGTATCTGAAATATAATTTTTAGGAAAATAAAAGAAAGTTCGATAATTACCACATATACAATTAAATGGATTAACATTAGTTTACATAATCGTGTTAAAATATTAAGGACTATAATTTTAGAAAGAGGATGTATATGTTTAATTCATTTAAAATAAGAAATATCAAGAAAACAGTATTGACAGGAATCCTAGCAGGTATGGTTCTAAGCAACAACATGGCTATTGCAGATGATTTTACAATAAAGGACTTGGACAAGAGTTCCGATTATGCCAAGGAAGCAATAGTTAATCTTACTAATCAAAAAATAATTCAAGGAGATGAGCACGGATACTTTAATCCCAATAAAACTTTAACTAGGGCAGAGATGGTTACTTTGATTGTAAGGGTATTAGGATTAGATATTGACAATATTCCTAGTAATGGAACATTTACTGATGTTCCTAAAGGTCACTGGGCAAATCCCTATATTGAAGCTGCCCATCAAGAGGGGATTGTAAATGGAATCTCTAAGGATTATTTTGATGTTGACGGTATATGCACCCGGGAGGAAATGACAACTTTATTCGTGAGAGCCCTTGGGATTACACCAGATGATATTAGAGTACAATTAGGTAGGGAAAACTTAGATAAACTAGAAGATAAAAATCAAATCTCTGATTGGGCAAAGGACTATGTTGAATTTGCGATGGCAAAGGGAATTATTCATGGGACAACCAATGTAACATTCCATCCTAAGGGTAATGCACCGAGGGAGCAAGCAGCAGTGGTTACCTATAGATTTCTCCGTAGCAAAGATGATATTTTATCATCTATCACTGATAAAAAAACTATTAAGGAGATAGCTAAATATAAAGATAGTGTGGTTATGTTAGAAAGTTTTAACTATGATAATCAACCAATATCACAAGGTAGCGGTTTTTATATTGGAAATGGATTGTTTGTAACTAATTATAATGTGTTACTTGGAAGTAATAACTTTGTAATAACTGATAATGAAGGAGATAGATACGAAGTTGAAGGCATTGCTAGATACGATGAAGATATGGACTTTGCAGTTGTTAAAACAAAGGAAATGGTTAACATGGAACCACTTAAGATTGGTTCAAGTGATATGATTTCAAAGGGAGATCAAATAGTTACTATTGGGAACCCACAGGGACTACAAAATACAGTATCTGATGGAACTGTCAGTGGAAGAAGAAATCTTAGATATGGCTATAATGGTAATTTAAATTTAATTCAAATCACAACACCTATTAGTGAAGAAAGTTCAGGAGGGGCACTATTTAATATTCATGGATACGTAGTTGGTATTACCAGTGATGTAATGGGAGATGGAGAATTGAATTTTGCTATACCCATAGATAATTTTAAAGAAATAATCGATCAATTGAAATTTGCACCATTTGAAAATATAAAGGTATATGATATGAGTGATGAGATTGATGGTTATTTAGATAAGTCAGATGCTAGCATTAAATTTATTATAAATAAAGCCTTCAAGGCTTTAGAAGATGAAAATCTTAATGCTTTTATGTCAACAGTACATCATTTTAATCCTTCATATAGATCATTACCAGCCACATATAATGAGCTATTTGCAAATTCCAATTTTAACTACAAAGTAACAGATATAGAAGTGGAAGAAAAAGATGAAGACTATGCAATGGTCAATGTAAAATACACTCTATCTGACCCAGATGATTCAAGCTTTGAATCAATTGAGATACAAGGCCAATATGCTTTGGCTAAAGAACATGGAGAATGGAGAATATATTTTGCACAGGAATCGTTAATAGAAGAATAGGGATAATAGAATAAAAATATTAGAATAAGTTATATTAATTAATTTTTTATCTTTAGTTTATAAAAGTTATGGGGGCTAGATTTCCATGACTTTTCTTTTTTTATACAATTGATCCTGTGTTATAATATGGCAAGATAAGCAAGAGAAAAAAGTAGCACAGAAATATATCATATAATGTTAAATGAAAGACATTTTAATCGTCATGTATTTGAAAATATGATAAAATAAAAATTGAGGATAAATATCCCAAAAACTGCAACAAAGGGAAACTACACAGGAATAAGTAAGTTTAGTACATAAGTTGAGTGACGGTGAAATGTTATGAAGGCTTAAGTTGTTCTAAATATATTTTTAGAAAGAGGGGGAGATAGGTATGCTCAAGAAAGTAGATTTAAATAATTTAAATGAGGTTGTTGACTTAGCTTATCAAATGAATTGTGATGAGAGGACATCTTGTAAAGCACCATTTCTTAAGGATAGAAAAACGATAGAAAAACGTTTTATCAAAACATTAGAACATCCTAAAGAAGTAATCATCGCAGAATATACAGATAATGAGTTGAAGGGAGTATTTTCTTATTTAGTAGACCAAGATAGTAGATATTTGGAGTGCATAAGTGGCTTTTTTAAGGATGAAAAAACATTAGATCATATAATAAACTATATGAAGAATAACTATAGAGGTTGGCATATGGACCTTGTTTTTCCTAAGGAAAATACTATGGTGTTAAATTATTTGAAAAAAATTAATGGAAACTTTGATCCAGTACAGCTAGACATGGAATTAGAAGTGGGTGAACTAAAAGTACAGGAAATCAAAAGTAATTTAAATATTTTTGAATATGATGAAAAGTATTATGAGGAATATCATAAAATACATACCACCAACTGCTATTGGATAGCAGAGAAGATTGTAAAAGCATTAGATAAATTTAACATTTATTTAGCTGTTGACAATGATGAGGTTGTAGGATATTTGGATATATCAAAGAAGAACGACATATATGATTTATTTGTAAAAGAGTCATTAAGGGGAAAAGGGTATGGAAGAGCTCTTATGCAAATGGGAATAAATCAAGCAATAGAGAACGAGGGAAAAATAATTTTAAATGTAAATGAGGACAATGAAATAGCATATCAGTTATATAAAAGTCTTGGGTTTAAGGAGTATGGTAACTCAGTTACGGTTGGTGTTGAGTTGTGAGAAAGTATAGAAATATTTTAAGTGTTATTCTATTTTTTATGGTTGCTTTTTTAATCACAAAAAATACTTGTTATGGAGAAAGTATATCAAAGGTTTATAGTGAAGGGGATAAAGAGATTTGGAGTAAATATTTAAAAACTATGGAAGACCAAAATATAAGTTATGAGGAGAAGTCACAAGAAGTTCTTCAATTATTAAAACTTTGTGACGGCAGGGGTGGTCCTAAAATATACTCACAAAAGGTTCAAATGCTAAAAGGACCTGCTTTACCATCAGGAATTAGTACGGAGGATTTCTTTAATATTCTAAAAGATAGGGATTCTATTATTAAAAATACACATAATATAGAGCTTCCTATATTTATTAAAAATTGGAGTTCTGGTAATGGACAAAAACCGAGACGCTTCAATGATAGTATAACAAATTATTTCCAAGAGCTTTTTTTATCTATACATAATAATTTTCCAGATACTAAATTAAATGTCCTTGATCTTTTCCACGGACACATGATTATTGATAAAAGAAGCAATCCTAATGATATACTTATTGTATTTCACAGTAAAGAATATCCTTTGGATTTAGAAAAGAGAAAAAATGAAAGTGCCTTAAAAGAATATCCGAATATTGAAACGTTTCAAACTGGAACAAATTCATATTTAAAAAGAAATTATATTTGGTCTTTACGTAAAAATAAAATTTGGAGAATTAATACTTCAGAAGAAACAGGTTTTCACAATCTTATAAAATCTCCAATATATGAATTTTATCCAGAACTTGTTAGTAGAGCTAATACAGCTCAAGAAAATTATTTAGGAGAAACTATTCGTGATATAAATTTCTTTTTAGAACATAAGGGTGAAAAGATTAAACCTTTTATAACCCAGGGGGCTGGGACTCCTTCTTTTCCTTAAAGAACAAAGATGGACTGAACCTTCACTAGAGAAAATATAAAAGAGTAAAGAGAATAGATTAGGATGGTTTTCTTCTTTAGGGTATTGTCCTATTTATGTTCTATACGACAAATGTCCTAACACATAGGGGTAGTGAAAAGAATCTTTAAAGATAAGGACAGTGAGTTGCTAAAAATTGCAATTTAATAGAAAAAAACTACAAAAGAGTGTGTTATAAGTTGAGTAAAGTATATTTTATTAAAAATCCAGAAGCTAATTATGATCAGCTTGGAAAAGATGCTTCAGAACTTTTGAAAAGAATAGTATCAGAAACAGAACATAGTTTTGAAAAGGAAGTACCTATAAAAGTTCATTAGCCCATGGTTTTATCCAGATTCCAATTATAATAGTAGACGGAGAGTTAGGCTTAGAATATGATGAAGTAGAAATAAATAAAGACTTTTTCGATAAATCTAAAATAATATATTATAATAAGCATATATTTATATGGAAAATATAGATTAAGAAAGTTGTTTTATGAAAAGGAGAATAATATGAATAATTATAAATTAAAGGTCCAATACGATGGCGGACGTTACAGAGGTTGGCAAAGGCTTGGTAATGGTGGAAATACAATTCAAGGAAAAATCGAAGAGGTTTTGTCAAAGCTAGTAGGTGAAGAAATTAAAATTAATGGATGTAGTAGAACAGATTCAGGGGTTCATGCCCTGGCTCAAATAGCTAATTTTAAATCTAATAAAAAATTTACTGAAGTCGAAGTGAAAAAATATTTAAATAAATATTTACCTCAGGATATTAGTATAACTGAAGTTAGATTGGTTGCTGAAAGTTTTCATCCAAGATATAATGCTAAAGAAAAAACTTACTTATATAAGATTTGGAATAAGGAGTATACAAATCCTTTCATGAGAAAATATAGTATGCATATTGATAGAAAATTGGATATAAAAAGAATGGAAACTGCATCTCGATTTTTCGTTGGTGAACATGATTTCACTGCTTTTTCAAATGCTAAGTCTAAGAAAAAATCTAAGGTTCGTGAAATATATTCTATTAATATAGAAGAAAATCAAGGGTTTGTGGAAATCAGAGTACGAGGTAATGGCTTCCTTTACAATATGGTTAGAAAAATTGTAGGTGCGTTAATAAAAGTTGGACTATATGAGATGGGTCCAGAAGACATATTAAAAATCATAGATTCAAAAGAACGAAAACATGTAGGAATAATGGCAGAGGCATGTGGACTTTATTTGGAAAAAATTAAATTTTAAAATAGAAAACTTTAAGAACCAGGTTTTAGAAAAACGAACAATGAACCTTCATATCTTATCGAACTACCCCCTTTAATTATGAGGGGGCTATTTTTATGCAAAATATATAACCATAACAAGGAGGAGTTTTGAATGTCTGAATAGAATAATTAAGATAAAAGACAAATGGAAATTTTATTATAAATTGGTTAATGATATTTTTTCGATAAATGGCGACAGAGAAAGTCGAGTTAATTTTGTAGAGTGTATTATATGATTAAATAGAAAGGGGGAGAAATCATTGAAATGGGTCGAACGGATTAATGATACAATTAACTATATAGAAAATAATTTAGATAAAGATATTTCTTATGATGAAATTGAAAAAATTTCAGTATGTTCCATATATAATTTTCAACGAATGTTTTCCTATATAGCAGATAGACCATTAAGTGAATATATAAGGAATAGAAGACTTACTTTAGCTGCATTTGATATTCTAAATAGTAAAGATAATATTATAGACATCGCAATGAAATATGGATATACTTCCCATGACTCTTTTACGAGAGCTTTTAAAAAGTTCCATGGAGTCTTGCCATCAAAAGTACGAACAGGTACAGTCATGCTAAAATCTTGTCCAAAAACCTCCTTTCAAATAGCAATAAAAGGAGAATGTTATATGAATTATCAAATTGAAAAATGGCCAGCTCTTACAATTTCAGGAATAAAGAAAAAGGTTAAAACAGATGAAGCTTTTCAAGTTATTCCGAAAATTTGGGATACGGCTGGTAGAGACGGTACTATGAAAAAATTATTTGAACTTCTTATGAAAGCAGATATGCGTCCTGCAGGACTACTTGGCGTTAGTGTTGGAGGACAGTGGGGAGAGTCAGAAGAAATGGACTACTACTTGGGTGTAACTACTCATGTTGATGTGACTGAATGTAAAGAAGTTACTGCTCCTAGTCAAATGGATCAATTAAAATTACCTAAGGCCACATGGGCAATCTTTAAAGCAAATGGACCATTACCGGAATCTGTTCAAGACATCTATAAGAAGTTTTATACAGAATGGTTACCTAATTCGGGGTATGAACTAGATGATTTACCAGTAATAGAATGCTATTTTCAGGATGAAAGGCAGGAAGTATGGATCCCAATAAAGTAAATTAAAAATTAAAAAGGGAATATATCTGTAGAGGTTACAATAAATGATACAAATTTAGATGTGAACTTTAAGATAGTAGAAGGACTAACAAGAATAAACAAAAATAGTCCATATAGCATTGAAAATCCTATTAGAAAATAAAATGACAAGCTTCTATCGGTAATAGAAAATTGAATTTAATAAAAGATAAGCCTACTCATGCGTTAATTCGACTTAGTAGGCTTATTTTTTATTTAATATGACTAAAATAATAATAATCTCACGTTTAATTTTAAATATGCAAGCTCAAAAACTATAAGTATATAAAAAATTATATTTCAAAATAATAATTACTAAATAAGTAATTTTAAGGAGTGAGAAGTATTGAATAATAAAATCGTTGTAGTAGGAAATGGTATAGCTGGCATTACAGCAATAAAATCTATAAGAAAAATAGATACAGAAAGTGAGATTCATTTGTTTGGGGATGAAAAATTCAATCCATACAATCGAGTGAGGCTATCAAAGGGATTATTAAACAAATTAGAAGAAGATAAGATCTTACTTCAAAAAAAGGATTGGTATCAGGTTAATAAGATAAAGCTATATAAAGACACTAAGGTAATATGTATTGATACAGCTAAAAAAGAAATAACTCTATCTAATAACTCTAAAATGAGTTATACAAAATTATTATTAGCAAATGGAGCTAGTAATATAGAACCACCGATTTCCGGTATAGATAAATTAGGAGTATTAACACTTAGAACTTTAGAAGATGCATGGAATATAATAGACGGTTTAAAGTCAAAGAAAAAAGTTCTAAACATAGGAGGTGGAATTCAAGGGTTAGAAACAGCATGGATTCTTTCTCAAATGGGCAAAAAAGTAGTTTTAGCTGAACTGTTACCTAGAATTATGCCGAAGCAGCTTGATGAAAAAGCATCTAAAATATTAAAAAGAGCAGTGGAAAACAAAGGTATTGAAGTTATGATTGGTACAAGAATAACTGAAATATATGGAGACGGTGAGGTAGAAGGATTTAAAACTGCAAATGGAGATTCTATTAGTTGTGATATGGTTACTTATTCCATAGGAATAAAACCGAATATAGAATTGTTGAAGGGTAGTGGGATAGATACTGATAAAGGAATAATTGTAAATAAAAGAATGGAAACAAATATTAAAGATATTTATGCAGCTGGAGATGTTGCAGAGTTAAATAATCAGATTTATGGATTATGGAACATATCAATTGGACATGGGAAGGTAGCGGGTTTAAATATAGTAGGTGAAGAAAGTATATATGAACACATCGTTCCTGTAACAACTTTAAATGCCTTTAATATATCTTTATTTTCCATGGGTGTTGTTAATGAAAAGGAAGCAACAAATATAGTATTAGAAGATAGAGCAGAAGAAAATGTGTACAACAAAGTATTTATAAAAGATAACAGGGTGATTGGTGCAATAGTAATTGGTAATATAAGATATTCTCCTATCCTTAAGATAGCAATTGAAAAAGATATAAATTTGAGTGGTGTAGACTATGAAAATGTATCATTTGATGAACTCCTTGAAATAATAAAAGAGAGAAAATAAGTAAATAAGGAGTGGTTCAATAATGGTAGAAATTAAATTTTGTGAAAATAATTATGCTCAAGGAGCAGAAGAAGTTACAAAAAAATTAGAGAAAGATGGCATAGACTTTGAAGTAGAACCTTGTTTAGGATATTGTGGAGATTGTGCAATGGGACCATTTGCTTTAGTCGATGATGAACTTATGCAAGCAGATACATCGGATGAACTATACGATAAAATTAAAAATTCTATTTAAAAAAACTAAAGAGGTGAATAATAAGTGGAAAATGCAATGTTTTGTTATCAGTGTGAACAAACAATGGGAGGAAAAGGATGCACTAAGCATGGAGTGTGTGGAAAAACACCAGAAATAGCCAATTTACAAGACTTACTGATATATCAATTAAAAGGTATATCATGTTATGCGAAACCTCTAATAGAAAAGGGAGAAACTATTGATAAGGAAATTGTAAAGTTTGTAGAAAATGGTTTATTTACTACATTAACTAACGTAAATTTCGATGCAGAAGTTCATGTAGAATTATTGAAGGAATCACAAAAGATAAAACAGGCTTTAAGAAGTAAAGCACCTACAGGACAGTACCCTAAAGAGGCTACATACAACCTTAGTGATACTAAGGAGACGATGCTAAAGGATGCAGTGAAAGCTGGTATTATGTATGACCAAGATCTTGATCCAGATATTCGTTCCTTAAGATGGACGATAGTTTATGGGTTGAAAGGTATAAGTGCCTATGGACATCAAGCAAGATATATAAATTATCACAGTGACCAAGTAGATCACTTTTACTTTAGAGCATTAGAGGCTACTACAAATGATAAATTAACCATTGAAGATCTTATTCGAATGACTATGAGAACCGGAGAAATGAGTATAGAGGTAATGAGGATTTTAGATGAAGCAAACACTGAAGTCTATGAAAATCCATCTGCCCATAAAGTTAATGTAAATATTAAAAAAGGACCATTCATAGTAGTATCAGGACATGATTTAAGGGATTTAGAGCAAATTTTGGAGCAAACAGAAGGAAAAGGAATCAATGTTTATACACATGGAGAAATGTTACCATGTCATGGATACCCTAAGCTTAAGAAATATAAACATTTAGTAGGTAATTTTGGTTCAGCTTGGCAAAATCAGCAGAAAGAGTTTAATGATATACCTGGAGCTATTGTAATGACAACGAATTGTTTGATGAGACCAAGGGGATCTTACAAAGATAGAATATTTACCACTAACGTTGTGGGATGGGATGGTGTTGAGAATATCAAATTAAATGAAGATGGCACTAAGGATTTCAGTCCAGTTATAGATAAGGCATTACAATTAGGTGGATTTAAAGAAGATGAAGAAGAAAAGGAAATTTTAGTAGGATTTGGACACAATGAAACCCTATCCCATGCTGAAACCATAGTAAATGCAGTGAAAAATGGAGACATTAAACACTTCTTTGTAATTGGAGGGTGTGATGGTGCAAAACCAGGAAGAAATTACTATACTGAATTTGCTCAAAAAGTTCCACAAGATTGTGTCATTTTAACGTTGGCTTGTGGTAAGTACAGATTTAATAAGTTAGAATTTGGAACAGTGGCAGGACTACCGAGATTATTAGATGTAGGACAGTGTAACGATGTATATTCAGCAGTAAAAATTGCATCAACCCTTGCAGATGCATTTGATACAGATGTAAATTCTCTCCCCCTTACTATAGTACTGTCTTGGTATGAGCAAAAAGCAGTAGCCGATTTACTAGCATTATTATCTATTGGTATAAATGGAATGTACTTAGGACCAAGTCTACCTGCTTTTATATCTCCTAATGTATTGCAATACTTGGTGGATACTTTTAGTTTGACACCAATAAGTGACCCAGAAACTGATTTAAAAAATTCACTTCAGCAACATTATCAATAATACAGATTTATTAGATAAAATGTTTATGGATAAATGTAAAAATTTTTTAACCTCCTTTAATCTTAGGGGGTTTTATTATTTGTTTCTAATATGGGTATAGTCTATAGAGAGAAAGTACTGAACATTGAAGGCATAAGAGATATAATATATACTTATAAGGATTTTATATTATTTATGTAACTATTTAAGCTTCAAGTTTTTTATGAGTCAATAAAATATATAATAATTGACAACAATAATGGGAAAATATATAATGAAAACATATATTGATTTAACAAAATTAAATTTATTTAAATTGATTGTAAAAGGTGAATATAAATAAATTTTTGTAATTTTACTGAAACTAAATGTAGTTTAATATATTGATTTATTATTTAATTGATGATTAATGAATTTTTATTAATTATTCCAATTAAGAATAAGAGAGGAAGTTTTTATATTATAATCGAGTAAAATTAACAATTGTTTATTATGGAAAGGAGAAATGTCAGTGGATATTAATTTTTCAATAAGAGAAGCAGTAAAAAAACGATATAGTGTAAGAAATTATAAAGAGCAAGAGGTTGAACTAGATAAAAGGGAGGCAATTGAATCCTTTGTGAACTCTTTGGATAATCCTTTTGGCCCAAAAGTGAACTTTCACTATCTTGATAATGAAGAAATGAAAAATCAAAAAAAACTTGGAACTTACGGTGTAATTAAAGGGGCAACGCAATACATTGGAACAACTATAAAGTTAGAACCAGGGTCATTAGAAGCATTGGGATATGAACTTGAAGCAGTTATTCTTTATTTAGCTAATCTTGGGCTTGGAACATGTTGGTTAGGTGGAACATTCAACCGCAAGGGGTTTGCTAAGGCAATGAATATAGGAGAAGATGAAATATTCCCAATTATTACCCCATATGGCTATGCTGCTAATAAGAAACATATGAAAGAGGTTGTAATGAGAAAAATGATTAAAGCAGATCATCGTAAAGAATGGAATCAATTATTTTATAAAGATAATTTTCAGTTATCTCTTACAAAAGAAGAAGCGGGAGATCTAGAATTTCCATTAGAAATGATTAGGTTAGGACCATCAGCATCAAATAAACAACCCTGGAGAGTCTTACTAAAAAACAATGCCTGCCATTTCTATGAGTATAAAGAGCCAGGATACAGCGATAGATTTCAATATGATATTCAGAGAGTAGATATGGGAATTGCTGCAGCCCACTTTGATTTTTCGGTTAAAGAAAAGGGAATCAATGGCTATTTTCTTACAACATGTGAACCAGAAGTGAAATTACCAGACCATATGGAATATGTTTTCTCTTGGATTAGAGAATAAAATAACATAATCAGTTAAATTTATTTAAATGAAAACTACGGAGAGGATAAATATGGATAAATACGATAAAATCAAATTAGAGAATCAAATATGTTTTCCGTTATATGCATTATCAAGGGAGATAATCAAGCTATATAAGCCTATACTGAAAAAATACAATCTAACATATACTCAATATGTAACTATGCTAGTGATTTGGGAAGTAGAGAAAATAGACTTTAAAGAATTGGGAAAAAGGTTACATTTAGATTCAGGGACCCTTACACCAGTAATTAACAAACTAGTGTCTATGGGGTTAGTTATTAAATATAGAAATGAAAAAGATGATAGACTGGTTACTATAGAATTAGCAGAAAAAGGGAAATTGTTAAAAGAGGATATACTTGAAGTACCAGAACAGATATTTTGTACTTTTGATGGAGATGCAGAAGATGTTATGATGCTAAAAAAATATTTAGACAAATTTTTAGATTTATTAAATAGTAAGTAATGTTGGATTCTACTGGATTACTATAATAGATTTTTCCCCTTAGATTTGAGGGGATTGTTTTATATTAAGTAAGGGTTAGAAAGCTAAATTTCTATAGATATTAGCTTTTTGGCCCTTAATTTATTTGGGTAAGATATCTTGTATGATTTTTTTGAATAATTCTATTGCATTTATTAAAATTTTATGGTAGTATATTCTTAGGTCGTACTTAGTACGACTTAATAATTGGTTGCTTATAATACTAAGTATATATTCTGGAAAGAAGGATACATATGAGAAATGCAGTGGAGAAGTTTACTTTAGAATTAAATAAAAGAGGCTTAAGACCTTCTCATCAAAGGATCAAGATACTTGAGTATCTTACTAACAATCCCTGTCATCCAACTGCAGAGAAAATATTATCTGAGATGAAAAAAGAGTTGCCAACTCTATCTAAATCTACAGTTTATAAAACCCTAAATGCTTTTGTAGAGGCACAAATGCTCAGGGAAATAACAATTGAAAATAATGAAGTAAGATATGAGTATAATTTAATAGATCATGGACATTTTAAATGTGAAAAATGTGGTCTAGTATATGATTTTAAAATTGACTTTGATATTTTACAGTTTGAAGAACTTAAGGGTTTTAAAATTAATGATAAAAATATCTATTTTAAAGGTGTTTGTAAAAACTGCTTAACAAAAGATATATAAAGTTTAATTCTTAAGCAGCTATTATATATAATAAAAATTACTATACAAAGGGGAGAATATTATGAAAAAATTTGTCTGTTCAATATGTGGTTATGTTCATGAAGGAGAAAATGCACCGGAAAAATGTCCTCAGTGTAATGCACCAGCATCAAAATTCACAGAACAAGGTGATGATATGTCTTGGGCTGCGGAGCATGTTGTGGGAGTAGCAGAAGGTGTCAGTGAAGATATTATTGAAGATCTAAGAGCGAACTTTTCAGGAGAATGTACTGAGGTAGGAATGTATCTTGCTATGGCAAGGGTAGCCCATAGAGAAGGATATCCTGAGGTTGGTATGTATTATGAAAAAGCAGCTTATGAAGAAGCAGAACATGCTGCCAAGTTTGCAGAATTACTTGGTGAAGTCGTTACAAATTCAACAAAGAAAAACCTAGAGATGCGTGTAGAAGCAGAAAATGGCGCAACAGCAGGCAAGACTGATCTTGCAAAGAGAGCAAAAGCTGCCAATCTAGATGCAATACATGATACTGTTCATGAGATGGCAAGAGATGAAGCTAGACACGGAAAGGCATTTGAAGGACTATTAAGACGTTATTTCAAGTAAAATAAGAACTTATATTTACATAAGAGTTAACTTCAGAGGGTTGACAAAGTCTAAAAATAAATATATGAAAAAAAGGAAATCCAAAATGCAAAAAGGATTTCCTTTTTTTTACGTGGAATATGTAATATAGAATGATTTATTTGGTATTTGGTTATGTAAACTGGTACAATAATATAGAATGAACATTTTATGAAAAGCATATCAGCAAGATATTGAAGAGGGTTTTTGAAAGTATTGACGATAATTTAGTAAATGTTATAGTGTAGGTAGAAAAAAATTATAAAAGAGGGTGTTTAACTTGAGTAAAGTATATTTTATTAAAAATTCAGAAGCTAATTATGATCAGCTTGGAAAAGATGCTTCAGAACTTTTGAAAAGAGTAGTATCAGAAACAGGGCATAAGTTTGAAAAAGAGGTGCCTATAAAGATCCATTTTGGTGAAAGAGGAAATAAAACCTTCATTCCCGCAAAATGTTATGATGGGATTATAAATTATTTAAAAGAAGAGGATGTATCTCCCTCTTATATTGAAACTAATGTATTGTATAGGGGATCAAGAACTACTACAAAGGATCATATTGAAACAGCTAAATCCCATGGTTTCACCCAGATTCCAATTGTAATAGCAGATGGAGAGATAGGCTTAGAATATGATGAAGTAGAAATAAATAAAGATTTTTTCGATAAATGTAAAATAGGTAAGGGATATGGAAAATACCAACAATTTATTGTTACTAGTCATTTCAAAGGACATGTTGCAGCGGGATTTGGTGGGTCTATAAAACAGCTTGCCATGGGTTTTGCCTCCCGTAGTGGAAAGATGGAACAGCATACCGATATATCCCCTACTGTAGAAGCTGAAAAATGTATTTCTTGTGGTATTTGTGTGGGCAAATGTGATTTTGATGCTATAGATATAGTAGATACAGCAGAAATCAATGATAGTAAATGTACTGGTTGTGCTGGATGTATTGCAGTTTGTCCTGAAGGTGCAATTAGTAATTCATGGGTAGGATCTGATTTTTATGAGAAGATTTCAGAGTATGCCTACGGGGCATCTAAAGATAAGGATATCATATATATTAGTTTTATTCATAATATAACTAAAGAATGTGACTGTGCTGGGATACCTATGAAACCGATTACAGATAATATTGGTATTGTTGCTGGAAAAGATCCTGTAGCTTTGGATACAGCATGTCTAGATTTAGTTCAGAAAAATAGTGGGGAAAAACTTTTTGAAAAGGGTAGGAGATCTCTTCGTCATGGAGAAAAAATAGGATTAGGAACAATGGAGTATGAACTCATTGAAATAAATAAAATATAAAAGGAAGTTAAAATGAGTTTATTTTTAAAAAAGAAAACTTCGATAATTTATATAAGTGTAAAGGGGGATAAGATAATATGTTAAAAGATGAAGCAAGAAAGTATATTGATTCTGAAATACAGTATGGAGATAAAAAAGATCTATATCACTATAATTGCGCAGAGATAATATTGAATGCTTGTAATGATTATTATAATTTAGAGCTAGACTCAAAGGCTTTAAAAATGATTATACCCTTTGGTGGAGGTTTAAATTCAGGAAAAAACTGTGGCATTTTGACAGGAGGAGTTGCAGCGATAGGTGTTATGTTTGCAGAGCATAAACCCAGTTTAAATACTAAGATGAAAGAAATAACAAAAATGTGGGTTCAAGCCTTTGAAGAAGAATTTGGTAGTGCTGATTGTAAGGCTATAAAAGAAACGAAAAGGGATGAAGTTAAAGGATGTAAGCCTCTAATAATAAAAGGAGCAGAAATTTTAGAAAAAGTATTGGATGAATATAATTAAGTCCTACAAATAAATCTTCATGTTAAATACATAATAAAAAATGGAATAATTGAAACTTGTAAATATTAAAAAATTATATATAAAAATTAAATAAAAGTATAAAAATAATAAATCCAGCAGAGTTGATACATATTTAAATTCTGCTGGATTTATTATTTTTATTTAGCTTTGTTAGTTTTAATTTTTAAGTCCTCAAGGGAATCATGGGAAGAAAAAAGTATCTTTCAATAAACTTTCTTTTATGAGAAGACATTTGTTTTATTATAGTTAATAAGGGTAGAAGATTAAATGTAGAAGAAAGTTGGGAATTTTAGTCATTTTTTATTATTCAAAAATAAATTCTTTTAAATAGAAAATAAGAAAATATAATCTAAGATAAAAAGGAGAGTTTTATGGAAACAGAAAAGCCAACATATTCAAAAACAATTGAAGAGGTTGAAGCAAGTTTTTCTACTAACAAAGATAGAGGACTTTCTTCCGAGAGTGGCAAAAAACGATTGAAAAACAGTGGTGAAAATCGGTTAGAAGAAAAAAGTGATATTTCTATTTGGAAAATATTTTTCAGGCAATTTAAAAGCATAGTAATGCTTTTACTCACGGTGGCAGCCATTGCATCCTTTTTTATCGGAGACTTTGTTGAAGGGATTGCAGTATTGGTTGTGATATTGATTACTGCAATTCTTGGATTAGTTATGGAATACAAAGCGGGAAAGTCTATTGAAGCATTGCAAAAAACAGTTCACTCAGAAGCTAAAGTAATAAGAGATGGGGAGATTTTTAATATTTCTACGAGAAAGCTGGTTTATGGGGATCTTATAGTACTAGAAGAGGGTGATAAAATTCCTGCAGATGGTCGTCTAGTGGAAGCAGATGAACTTGCTGTTGATGAATCGATGCTTACTGGTGAATCGGACCCTGTAAAGAAGGATATAGAGGTTCTTGATAGTGAAGAAAAAGTGGATATCGGAGAGCGCGAAAATATGGTTTTTATGGGTTCTGCAGTTCTTAAAGGTAATGGGAAGTTTATTGTTACAGCTACAGGAAATAATGCAGAAATCGGGAAAATATCAAAAATGCTGAAAGGAACAGAGAAGGAAGAGACCCCTTTGGAAAAACATTTAGAACAGACTGGACGATATTTAATCGCTTTAACGTTGGTTATAACAGGTATAGTTGCTATTATAGGCTATCTTACAGGTAAGCCCCTAGAAGAAATGTTAAAGACTTCTATTGCCTTGGCGATTGCTGCAGTTCCAGAAGGACTTCCTGCAGCGGCAACTATTACTCTAGCCATCGGAATGAATCGCATGGTAAAGAAAAAAGCATTAGTTAGAAATCTTCCTGCAGTTGAGACACTAGGATCTGCTACAGTATTTTGTACGGATAAAACCGGTACATTAACAGAAAATAAAATGACTTTACAAAAAATAATTATAGATGGTAGAGAAATTAATGTTTCAGGTACTGGCTATAAGCCTGAAGGAGAATTCTGTGAGGGAGGAGAAAAGATAAATCTTAGTCAAGATGAAGCCCTATCATTGCTTTTAAAAACAGGACTTCTTTGTTCCGATACAGTATTGAATGAGAAAGATAATGGCCAGTGGGAAATTGTAGGAGATCCTACAGAAGGGGCATTAGTAGTTGCTGCTAGAAAAGCAGGATTTAAAAAGAAAGACTTAGAAGAAGAATATAATCGCCAAGGGGAAATTCCCTTTGACTCTGCACGTAAATTTATGGCTGTCCATTATAAGACTCCAGAAAATAGTGATGAAGTATTTTTAAAAGGTTCTCCTGATGTAGTACTTGAAATGTGTGATAAGGTGTATCAAGACAATGAAATAATAAATCTATCAGATGAGAAAAAGAAAGAATTAAAAAATAAAAATGAAGGGCTTGCAAAAGAAAGTTTTCGCATCTTAGGTCTTGCTTACAAGAAAGAAGAGTTTAATAATGATGAAAATCTTGAAAATAAAATCGAAAATGGGATGATGTTTCTTGGCTTTGTTGGAATAATAGATCCTCCAAGAGATGATATTCAAGAGTCTATTGATATAGCTTCTAAAGCAGGAATTCGAACTATTATGCTAACAGGAGATCAAAGAGAAACTGCTATGGGAATAGCAGAAAATATTGGTATTGAAGTGAATGAAAAAAAGATGTTAAAAGATACAGCTATAAGTGATTTGTCTACGGAATCTCTTAAAGAGAATCTAAAACAAAACTCTATTTATGCTAAGGTAACCCCAAAGGATAAACTAAGTATTATAAGAGCTTTAAAAAGTAGCAACGAAATTGTTGCAATGACCGGTGATGGAGTTAATGATGCACCGGCATTAAAAAAGGCCGATATAGGTGTTGCCATGGGAATACGAGGTACAACTGTGGCCAAAGAAGCATCGGATATGATTTTGTTAAATGATCGATTCAGTACAATTGTAGAGGCAGTTAGGCAGGGGCGAGTGATCTTTGATAATATTCAGAAGTTTATCCATTATTTGCTTTCCTGTAATCTCAGTGAAATATTATTTATTTTTTTATCTATTCTATTTGGTGTGCCAGTGCCACTTATTGCACTCCAAATATTATGGCTTAATGTTGTAACTGGTGTGTTTCCAGCTTTAGCTATGGCATGGGAAGTACCGGAAAAAGGAGTTATGACCAAATCTCCACGGAATCCTGATGCTCCAATTATTACAAATAGATATAAGTTTTTTATTGGTTTTCAAGGATTTATTATTGCCACAGGTCCTTTAATTTCTTATCTCCTTTCATTACACCAGGGATTTGAAATAAATGAGGCTAGGACGATAGGATTTATGACGTTGGCTATGGTTCATCTGCTACAAGTGTTTAATGTCAGAAGAAAAAATGGTTTAGGTTTTGACAAAACTTTTTTTCATAATCCTTATCTTATTGGTGCCCTAGCACTGACTTTAGTACTCCAAATTATGGCTGTATATACCCCGGTGATACAGAAGATACTTAAAACAGTAGCTCTTTCCTATGATATGTGGTTGTATGTTTTAATAGGAGCTGTAATACCGGTCATAGTATTACAAGTAATTGCAATCATACAAAATAGAAGAAAAGTAGGATAAAAAGAGTTGGATACTATTTAGTATAATAACTGTGGCATTTGTCATCTATGCTAATACTGGAGGTCGTTATAAAAAATATTGATAACAAAGTCAGAAGTTTATAATTTGAAAAAATGACCCATAAAGGGTCATTCTTTTTATGACAAATTTAATTAATGTCACAAATATAGATTGTTAGACGTATTAGAAGTGAAGACTAATTTTAAATTTAAAAGAGAGGAGTAGAGATATGGAAGAAAAGATTTTAGAGGAGTCTTTTTCTGATGGTGGGGAATATGAGCTTGAGTGTACTATTGAATTATATGGACATTCTTTATTGCGGTATTGCCATAATATTCTTTGTGATTATCATAAAGCACAAGATGTGGTACAAGTAACATTTATAAAGGCATATAATAAAAGAAAAAGCTTTAAAAAAGGGTATTCTTTATCAGCGTGGCTATATAGCATTGCATACAATACATGTATGGATGTATTGAGAAAGAATCGAAGAAGGAAAATATTGTTTTTTATACCTGAAGTGAGAATTAATACAGTAGATAGTTCTACAGATTTTATGAGTGAGGGTTTAAAAAAAGCTCTTTTAAAACTAACTGGTGCAGAGCGTGCTTTGATATTTAGCAGAATAATGGATGAAAAAAGTTATAAAGAATTAGAAATAATCTATCAAGTTTCTGCTGCTACCATTCCAAGTTTTAACAAAGTTATATCTATAGTAAGTCCTGAGATAGCATATATGCTTCAACCAATTGGGAAGTCCAGTGAAGACAATGGAATCAAGATAGAAGTAGTTGCAGCATATAATGATGATGAAATGGCAGTACTTTATCTAACTATGCAAGATTTAATAGGAGATAGAATTGGTGAATCTATTGATTTATATAATTATTCACTATCAAAAGGCTCTATGTTTAATGCTCAAGTTATTGATTATGATAAAGCAAGTAAAACTGCTACATTGCGAATACAAGTAAATGGTGGAGAAAGAATGGATGGTAAAAGATTATATCTTTCAGTTTCATCTTTTTTGGGCCATTTTCAAGAGTTTAATGAAGTGGTAACAGGAATTACTTTATCAGATATAAAGAAGGTAAATTCGGAAACAATACCATTAGATACAGAATATGTATCAGGGGTGAGTGGAGACTTATTTTTTACAGAATGGGAAGAGAGAGGAGTAATACAGGTTTTAAAAGGAGACCAAAAGAAAATCTTACCAGGGCTATCGCATGAAAAATAATTATTAAAATGAAATGGAAAAAATCTCAAAAAGGAATTTTAGATTTTATGTCGAATCTTTAAAATATACAAATAAAATACGAGGAGAGCAGACATGAAATTT